>JAOAFW010000269.1 GCA_026416065.1 Fimbriimonadales bacterium | reverse complement strand
ATTGTGATACCGCCCGACGACCCCGCCGCGCTCGCCAACGCCGTGCGCCGCTTGTATCAAAACCCCGCTTTGCGTGCGGAAATGGGCGCACGCGGACGCGAGTTGATTGTACGCGAGCATTCGTGGGATGCGCGGGCGGAGGCGACGCACCGCTTGCTAATCCAGCTTATTCAGCCATGATAGACCTCATCCTGATTCTGGCTTTGGTGGTGATGGGCTGTGCGCTGGGGTTCGCATGGCTGCGCTGGAAGCAGACCCGTGTGATTACGCCGCTGGGCGGCTTTCTCGCCGGCTCTGTGTTCTTCGTGCAGCTGGGTTTTCTCTATTTTTACTTCGTCTATGAACGGGCGTGGTTTGCTCAGAACGCGCTGCTTACGCTCTCTCTGGGGATACTGGCTGCGCTGCTGGGCGGCTGGCTTGGCTTGACTCTGCTGGAGCCGCGCTCCCGAATTTATCAGGTTCCCCTGCGCGGGGTACGCTGGGAGTACCCGATGCGGGTCTACGGGCTGGTTGCGCTCCTGCTGATGGGGTTGACCGCGCTTTACTTTATTCTGCTGGGCTATGTTCCGCTCTTTATGGGGCTGGAGACGCTTCTAACGGAGGGGTTCATGCCGCGCCTCTTGCAGAAACCGCGCACGATGCGGAGCATCTATATTAACCCCGACGCGGCGTACATCCCGATGCAGGGACTGCTGGAAGCGTTCCGTTTCGTGGGGCTGAGCATGGTCGGGGTCTGGTTCATCCATAGCTATCGCACAGGCAAACGACGCGCCCTCTCGGCAGCGATTGTCGCACTGTGTATTTTCTGGCTCATCTCGACGGGGCAGCGCTGGCCCCTGCTCCACTTTCTGCTGGTTATCATGGTCTACTTTTCCTACACCACGCCGCCACGCGAACTGCGCCGCGTGCTGAGCTGGGTGGTCGTGGTAGGCGCGATTTTCGGAGTGATTATCTCCGCGTTGCAGGCGCGCACCAGCGACATCGCCGCGTACCTGCCTGCTATCCTCTCTTTCGGCGTGGTCAACTTGGCGGAACGCATCCTGTACGGCAACGCGATTGCGCCCGTGCTGAGCTTCGATGTTTTCCCCAAAGAGTACCCCTGGCTCTACGGACAATCGTATGTCCAGAACCTGCTCAGTTATTTGCCTGGACCGTTTCCCAGTTTTCCCGTGACCTTCAACTTCATGGTCATGAAGGAGACAGTGGGCTTCACTGCGCCGCCCGACTTCTACACGGAAGCCTATGTGAACTTCGGGCTGATTGGGGTGATTGTGATGTCTTTCTTTGCGGGTCTCGGGCTGGCGTTGCTCGACGTATGGCTCAAAAAGTACCGCGATAGCGTGCTGGGCTTATCGGCGATTTCCGTGCTGACGACTTACGCGTTTTTAGTGTGTACGACCAGTATCACCTTCAGTCTCCGACCACTCATCGTAACTGGGATTGTGCTGACCGTGTTTTTCCTGCTCGGAGCTATTGAGAACGCACTACGAGTTGGTTGGGTGCATCGGGGTCGCCTGCCGACGGCTTCCCCTTCGCGTCAGGCGCAGCTATGAAAGCTCGTTCCCTCTCTGCCCCGTTCCCGACAGAATCGCAGGTCGGCGTGCGCAAGCGAGTCGCGCTGATTTCACCCTATGCACGCACGATTCTCTCGTTTCGTGGCGCACTGATTCGCGAACTGGTTTCTCAAGGGCACACGGTCTATGTTCTTGCGCCCGACTACACGCCCGAGTTGCGCGAGGCGGTGTGCGCCGCAGGCGCGATAGCAGTAGACTATCCCCTCGACCGCACGGGGAGCAATCCGCTGCGCGATGTGCGGACGCTGATGAGCCTCTGGCGCATTTTCCGCCGTCTGCGCCCTGAAGTCGTGCTGCCGTACAACATCAAACCTGTGATTTACGGCAGTCTCGCGGCGTGGCTGGCGCGCGTCCCGCGTCGGGTGGCTTGGATTACGGGGCTGGGCTACACTTTTATGGAGACTGAACCCACTGACTTCAAACGCCGCGCGCTCCAACGACTCGTGCAGGGGCTGTACCGTACCGCTCTGAAAACCTGCCATGTGGTTTGCTTCCAGAACGCAGATGACCAGCAGGAAATGATTGCCCGTCGCGTCGCACCCGCGCACAAGACGGTGCTGGTGGGGGCGTCGGGGGTCGACTTAGACGAATGGCAGCCTGCCCCGCCGATGCTCAATCCCGTGACCTTCACCTTAGCCGCCCGCCTGCTCCGAGAAAAAGGCATCGTGGAGTTCGCCGAGGCGGCGCGTGCAGTTAAGCGGCGTTATCCCCATACGCGCTTCCTGTTGCTGGGCGGGCTGGATACAAACCCCGGCGCGCTTACCGAAGCCGAAGTGCAGCAGTGGGTGCAGGAAGGGATTCTGGAATGGCTGGGACATGTGTCCGATGTGCGTCCCTACTTCGCGCAGACCAGTGTCTATGTGCTGCCTTCATACTACCGCGAAGGTGTGCCGCGCAGCACGCAGGAAGCGATGGCGATGGCGCGCCCTGTTATCACCACCGACGCGCCCGGTTGCCGTGAAACGGTGACGGACGGCGTGAACGGTTTTTTGGTACCGCCTCGCGATGTGGAGGCTTTGATACAGGCGATGGAGCGGTTTGTTCAGCAGCCTGAGCTGATCATCACTCTGGGGAAGGCGAGTCGTCGGTTAGCGGAGGAGCGGTTCGATGCGAAAAAGATTAATCAGCGCATGCTGGAGGTGATGGGAATCGCGCCGTGAGAGTGAGAACGGCTTCACCTTCGGATCTGGACTCCATCGTGCGCGTGCATCAGCAGGCATTTGAGGGCTTCCTGATGACACTGCTGGGACCGCGCTTCTTGAGGGGCTACTACCAGTGCGTGCTAACCTACGCCCAGCCGATTTTTCTGGTTGCAGAGCGTGAAGGGCAAGTAGTGGGCTTCGTGGCGGGCTTTGTGAACCCGCCACGCTTTTACGCTCAGTTGCGCCAGCGCAAGCTGCCCCTTGCACTTGCCGCCGCGAGCCACTTAATGTGGCGTCCGCGCCTGTGGCAACGCGCGCTAAGCAGCCTGCGCCGCGCCGAGACGCTCGCACTCAGCAATGACGAACCCACACTTGCCGAACTGGCTTCCGTCGGCGTCGCGCCCGCCGCGCAAGGGCTGGGTGCAGGCAAACAGCTCGTTCTGGCGTTTCTGGAGCGAGCGCGAGAGCGGGGCGTCGCGGAGGTCGTTCTCACCACCGACGCGCATCACAACGACGCTGTGAACGCTTTCTACCAGAAATTGGGTTTCACCTGCATGCGCCAGTTCTGGCACACGCCTGAGCGATTGATGAACGAGTATCGCATACGCTTGGAGCAGGTAGAATCTCCCCATCAGGAGCCGAGCCGATGAGGACACGCGCCGAGTTTTTGCCTTACGCCTTACCGTCTTTGGACGAATCGGAAGAGCAAGCCGTGCTGGAGGTGCTGCGCAGCGGCTGGCTCACCACCGGGCAACGCGCTCGCCAGTTTGAGCAGGAGTTTTGCGCCTACACAGGGGCGCAGCACGCCGTCGCTGTGAACTCCTGCACGGCGGCGATGCA
>JAOAFW010000170.1 GCA_026416065.1 Fimbriimonadales bacterium | reverse complement strand
CTCAGGCAGGGGCGCGATGTCGCCGTCCATGCTGAACACGCCGTCGGTCACAATCAGCCGCTTCTTGAAATGCCCGCAGCGCTTGAGGATGTCCTCCAGGTGATTCACATTTTTATGCTCGTACACATAGCCCTCGCTCTTTTTATATTTCGCGCTACTAAGGCGCACGCCGTCGATGATGCTGGCGTGGTTCAGCTCATCGGAGATAATCACATCGCCTTCCACGAAGCACGAGGGGATTGTGCCGGAGTTTGCATTGAAACCTGACTGGAACACCAGCACGGCTTCGGTTTTTTTGAACTCGGCGAGTTTCTGCTCCAGAATCTCGTAGAGCGTGTTCGTGCCGCCGAGCCAGCGCACGGCACCTGCGCCCGCGCCGAACTGCTCTACTGCCTCAATTGCGGCTTGTCTAAGACGTGGGTCGTTCGCCAAGCCGAGATAGTTGTTCGAGGCTAAGTTAATCACCTGATGCCCGCCGATTCGCACGCGCCCACCCTGCGGCGACTCTAAACTCGGCGGTTGCTTATAAAGGTTCTGCGCCTTGAGCTGCTCGATGCTCTCCTGAAGCCACCGCTGAAAGCCTGCGTTCATACGTGCCTCCTCGCAGCAAGAGTGTACCTGATGAACCGTTGATTGTAGCGAGGCTTACAGGATTTCTGCGACACGGACGAGACGCATGTGCCCCGAAGGGGGTTGCTTCTGCACAGTCAGGGATGTCAGTACTACTCGACGAGTGACCATGCCGCCATCGAGCGGACGTAGTAGCTGCCGCATTCGGGTTCGTTGAAGGGGTTGCGCTTCGCACCGTCGTGTCGGGCGCGCACGGCTTGGATTACCTGCATCGCTTCCTCGCGCATCCCGTAATCCAGCAGCAGGCGAGCGAACATATACTCCAAACCCGTCCAGCACTCTGCCCAGTAGACAGAGGGCAGTTCAGGACGCTCGCCTCGAGGGTAGGAGCAAATCACCACGCCCGCCTCATCGCCTGCGGTGTAGACTCGCATGTTGTTATAATGCGCGTGCATGTGGGGCAGGAAGTTGTAGCGATAGAGGGCGCGCAGGGTCTGCACGATATGCCCACGCGGTAGCAGGTCGCCCAGCCCTGCGCGGTTCGCCTTATATTGCCCTGTGATCTGGTCAATCAGGCAGCCCTTGCCCATCTGATACGGAGGTGCGTCGGGGATAGGCTTCAGCGTGCAAGTGGCGGGATGCGGTGGCTCGGTGGGCGTTTGAATGCGCTGTTCGTAGTACTCGCCGTTGAACAGGTTCGCGTCCAGCCATGTGCTGCCCTGCTCGAACAGACGTCTGCACTCGGCGGCGAAGTCCGGGTCACCCACAGCGTGCGCCATCGCCTCGCACGCCCTGAGTGCCGCCAGATACCACACGCCCGTCATCGGGTTCGGACCGAAAAACTCGATATCGTAGGTATTGTGCTGCGCGTTCTCCATCACGCCGTCGCGGTCGGCGTCCCAACTGCCGGGCTGCCACGCGAACCCCAGCATACGCTTCACGTGGGGGTAGTAGCTGCGCAGCCATTCGATATCGCCCTCGCGCCGGTACTGTTGGTAGACGCGCACAATCAACCCCATCTGTCCATCGGCGGCGACGAGCGACCACTGCGCTGCACCGAGCGGTAAATCCAGCCGGAACCGCTGCGCGCCGTCGTCCATCAGCCCGTAGTGCAGGTGCGCTTCAAGCATCGAACGGTGCAGATCTGGAAACAGCGCGAGCGTCGCCTGCTCGTAGTTCCACACATGGGTGCAGGAGCCGTGACAGCAGCCCGTTGTGGCGTTGCAGCCCTCGAAGCCGCAGAAGGTTCCGTCCTCCAGCCGAAAGCAGGTGGGACTGCGCAGCACGGCAAGGCAGTTCAGCGCGGATTCAACTATCGGCGCAGGGTGCGCTTCAATCACGGAGCGTACGAACTGCGCCGTGCGCTCGTACAGTTCCGGCAGGCGTGGGATGACATATTCTGCCACCTGCAACGCGCCTGTAAAGCGTGTGGCGTAATGGTTTTGCACGATAGGGTCGGCGTTCAGGACGCCCTGAAACCATCCCAACTCACGCAGGTCGCGGTAGGGGAACCACCAGGCGAGCAGGAACTGGCGCGTAGCCTCACCTTGCGTCGGGAGGGTTAGGCGCGTGCTGATGGAACTGCGCACGCCGCGCTCATCAGCAGGTGGAGACGGCAGGTCGGGGGCTACGTCGCGCAGGACGCCCTCTTGCAAGAGCGTATCAATCAGTGCCAGTACATCTGCGCCCCACGCCCAGCGTTCCTGAAACGCCCAGCGTCGTGCGACAATCGCGTCGGTATCATCGCACACCAACGCCAGCTCGCCCCAGCGCGGGCTGCGCTGCACCGAATCTTTGCGCATCACAAAACCGTGCCAGCCGTGCACTGCGGCGTACTCCGTAATGTTGCCTCGCATGTCGGTCTGCACGCCGTCATCGCCGATGAAGTTGGAAAGTGCGAAGACCAGCGTGGCGTCCATCGGCGCATCGGAGCGATTGTGCAGTGTAATGCGCAGCAAGCCGAACGGCAGGCTGGAGTCGTCCGTTGCGCCGGGGATCAGCGGGTTGAACGCTTCAATAGTCACCTCGAGAGGCAGTTCGGGGTCGTGCAGGTGGGCGCGTCCAAATGGGTAGGCGGTTTCGAAACCGAGCGGGCGCATGCGGGGGATGCCTGTTAATGCACCTGCCGCGCCATGGTCGGCGTCGAGGGTCAGGCGATGCAGGCTCTCCAGCACGCGCAGGCGCGGCGCATCGCCTTCAGGTTGCACGCGCAGCAACAGGTGCGAATACGCTGGTCGCCAGCCGCGATGAGGACGGCTCATCAGTTGCCAGTCCAGCAGTGCGCCGTCGCCCCCCAGCGCAAAACAGCCCGTTCCAATTCCGCCGACAGGCATCGCAATCGCACGAACCTGCTGGGCAGGGTAGCGGACAAGAACAGGCATGCCATCCTTTGTCATATGTCCTCCCAAGTAGGCACAGGCGAGTCGACTCGGATTTCCTGCACGCGCCAGCGCGCTTTCTGTTTCAGACGGGGCAGCGAAATCCGCACACGGAACTTTTCGCCGCGCTGGGGGGCATTCCTACCAGCGAGCCAGATAGTATCTTCAGCAGTCGGATTATATCGCTCCTGAAGCAGTCCGTTAGGAAGTGCGACTGCGCTGATGCTGAAAGCAGAGGCAGGCATTTCACCTGCCTCTGTTTTTACCTCACTTCTCCGCGCCGATGCCCAGCAGTTCCGTCAGCGACGGCACGCGGATTTCGGGCATGCCCAACATGTACTGCGCGTTCAGTGCCTTATCGATGGTCTCGATGGCTTCGCTGTAGTGGGCGCGGGTGTAGGTATCCTGCACACGCGGGAGTTGTTTGGCAAGTTGCTCACGCAGCTGGCGCAGGTGGTAGCGGGCGAGCATTCGCGCGTCGTCGGGCGCGCCCGTGTTCTTGGTGATCATATCCACCAGCGTTTGCAGGTGCGCTCGCTGCAGCTGCCGGCGCAGCGCAGGCACAGCGCGATTCGACTGCGCCTCCGACCAGATGACGCCCTGCAAAGTGTCGAACAGCTCCGCCATCGTGAGAGCGTTACGCTCGTCGACGGCTTTGAACTCGTTATTCGCCACCCGGCGCAGAGTGTCGGGCGCCATCAGGCGCGAGAGGGTCAGTCGCTGGATATTGCTCAGGAAGTCGCGCACGGGCGCGTCGGGCGGAATCGCGCCGCCGCCCCCATACGGGTTCGGACCGAGATTCAGATATAGCCCCTTCGGGATGTTGAACGCGCTCTCGGAAAAGATGTAAGTCGCCAGCAGTTGCAGGGCGCGGCGCTGTTTATCCGCGCTCAGCGGTTCCAGCGGCGGCTGCGCGTTCGGGTCGGTGGCGAGGTTGCGCCGCATCTGCAGCGCGCCCACGAATCGGCTCAACTGCGTCGCCGCGCGACTGAAGCTCGCCAGCGTGCCGAAGAAGTTGCGCGTGAAGTCGTAGTAGGTCTCGCCCGGACCCGGAATGCGCGTCGGTAGCACTTCCAGCAGCTCGTGGGTGTCCTTAATCACCAGCTCCCAGTAGTCCAGCGGGTCTTTGCCGAGGTCAAAGCGCGTCACATACGGGTCGAAGCGGTCGGCGTAATCGTCGGTTTCATACGCCAGTCCCGGCTCCGTGTTGCGCCGTGCAATCTCCAGAAGGCGAGGACGTTCCGACTCGGGCGTCTTGGCGTCGGGGAAAATCCGATAACCGTACTCAATCGCCCAGTAGTCGTAAGGTCCAATCGTCGGGTTCCAGTAGTAGGTGTTGGGGGCGTGGAGCGCCATCTGGTTGAACGGGTCGTACTCCATCACGCTGGCGACGGTGCCGCGCTGACGCACAATCTCGCCGTTCTTGAGTTCCTCTAAGGCTGTCTCTTATACACATCT
>JAOAFW010000129.1 GCA_026416065.1 Fimbriimonadales bacterium | reverse complement strand
CGAACAGCACCAGCAGCAGGTCGGCGTCGTCCACTGCGCCGTCGCCGTTGAGGTCGGCGGCGAGGTTCGCCCCGCTCTGCCCGAAGGCGAACAGCACGGTGAGTAGGTCGGCGTCGTCCACGCAGCCGTTGCCGTTGAGGTCTGCGCTGGGCGCGTACTTCACGACAGTCAGTCGCCGCGTCGTCTCTCGGTTGAACTCGTTGCGGAGGATTTGCTCGCCCGCCGCCACGACGCTGCCGCCCGCCTCAGCGAACAGCTCGGTGAAGAAGGCGAACGGGAGCGGCGCGCGCCAAAGGTACTGCCCATTCGCGCCGACGCGGGCAAGGAACGCAGGGCTGGAGACCGCCACGAACCGCTGCCCCGCTGCGTTCGCGCGCAGTAGCCCCGCTGCCTCAGCGGTAGCCTCCGTGTCGAGTGCGGCGTCCTCTTGCAGCGCGCCCTGCGCGGAGAACCGCAACAGTCGCAGCGTGTGCCGCTCAAACGGCTCGCCTGCCCACTGCACGGACTTCACCAGCAGATGCGGACGGTTCTGCGCATCAACCACGAGGCTCTCCAACAGGTCGTCATGCAGCTGGTTGCTGTAGCGGTAGCCCCAGCGGATATTCCCAACCACATTCTGACAGAGCAGCACCACATCGTCGCCCGTTGTGCCGCCTTCGGAGACGACAGCGGTGTAATAGCCTGTGGGCGCTTCGCCCACGCCGTAAGGCGCAATCGCCGCAGGCGCATCGAAGCCTCGCGCGGGACCGCCATAGGAAGTGGCGAAGTCGTACGCGAACAGCAGGTAAGCGTCCAGCTGGCGTGTGTTCGAGGCGACGGTACCGCCGATTGCGCTCAGCGTCTTTTGCATATCGGCGCGATAGCTTGCGCCCCACGGGCGGAAGTTGTACGCGAAGTAGAAGTTCAGCCCCCAGCCCTCGTAGAGGCGCAGCTGGCTCTCGCCTGCGGCGTTGATGCCTTCCGTGAGGGCGAACAGCGTGTGATGGAAGCCGAAGCCGAGGGGGCGTAGGTGTGTGTTGGGCGGACTAACAAGCGTCTGCACGCCGAGCGGCTGCCCCGACGCGCTGAGTTTGTGTACCTGCGTTTGCAGCAAGCCGTTCGCGTCGGTGAAGCGTCCCAGCAGCCATAACTGGTCGTTGGGCGCGTCAGTAGCGTCCACGAAGGCGTCGTCGAATCCTGCGCTGTCGATTTGGTAAATCCACGCCGCCTCGCCGTTGGGGGTGAGGCGAATCGCCAGCGCGTCGTTGCCGTTCAGGTCGGTCTGCGTCCAGCCCAGCAGCAGGTAGCCGCCGTCGCTGAGGCGCAGCATGCGCTCCACTCGCGCGATGCTCTCAGGGCGCGGCGGGACATACTCGTAAAGCCATACCTCACGCACTTGCGCCGTCGCCGCCAAGCACACGCCCAGTGCCAAGCCCCAAAGCGTCAGTGTTCTGAGCATCACAGTTCACCTCCTAATTCGGCGCAAACAGCGGCAAGTAGCCGCAGGCGTCGGTATGCGCAGCAGCAGGCACGCCGTGCGCGTTATACAGGTCGAATGGGTCTTGCGTTGGGTTGGTGCGGTTGGGCGCGAGGCGTCGTCCCAGTCGGCGCGTCTGCAGGCTGCCGTCCAGCATCACGAAGCGCAGCCCCGTGCGGTGAATCCAGACCGATTGGCGCGGCAGGCGCACCTCGCCACGCGGGTAGTGGTTCGCGGGGTTCTCGCACGGTGTGAACAGGCAATCCGTGCGGTCGCAGCGCAGCAGCGGGTTCACTGGCGCAAAGCCCATCAGATGCTCGCGCCCCAGCCCTTCCCAGATTGCAGGCACGGACTCGCGGTTCTCTATGATTCCCCAGATGTAGCTATGCAGGTAGCCATTGTAGGTATAGCTGATGGGTGCGGGCGACGCCGCGCGTTGACTGTAGTCCACGCTCGGCTGCTTGGCGGGCAGGGTCGCAGGGCAGTGTAGAAAGTTGGCGTAGTGGCGGCGCACACGAAAAGAAGCAATGTACGGCGCAAGCGAGTTCGCCCAAGTGAGCGCGTCGCGCGGCGCGCCGCCTTGCCAATTCGGCGGCACAGGCGCAGGTTCGTTCCAACGCCACGGCTGGTTGGGCGCATTCTGCTCGTATGCCAGAGGCAGTCGCTCGTCGTAGTCTTGCACATACATAATCAGGGCGTGTCCAATCCGCGCCAGGTTCTGCGCGCAGATTTTCTCGGCAGGGTCGAAGTTGTCCGCAACAGCGCGTATCAGCAGCGTTGCGCCCAGCGCAACGGCGATAGCAATCCCCAGAGAGGCTAATCTCCTTTGCATTGCGCGCCTCCATCGTTATTATAGCCTGTTCCCCCGCTAACGCAAAAAGCCCTCAGCCAGTGCAGCTGGGGGCATGGCGGACTTCGTTTGTAAGGGTGCGGCTACAGCCGACTGCGTTTGAAACGGTCGGCTTATTTTTCAAAACCCATCAGCCGTATAGAATATTGCGTTATTTGAAACCCCGATTGGTAAGTCCCTCAAACATTAAGGCATCCCCTTTTGCTTTTGTGCGCTGGCGTGGGCAAACGAATCCCCCCACCCAACCCTCACCGTTCACGGGGAGGCAGCTGGGACGCGGGCGACGGTGGCCCCTCCCCCCTTCACGGGGGAGGTTTGGAGGGGGAACTCGGCACCCCTCTCCGGCGACGCGGGAGAGGGGCTTGGGGTGAGGGCTAATGTCTGTTTAGAAATTCCGATTGGTATAACATTCCTCTTGTACTTTATTGTCGCACTGGGCACTGCAATGGACTTTGATCTGGACTACGCCTTCCTTGAACGGTGTCCGTGCATCCGCCGTTTGCAGGAGGTGCATCGCCTCGTCGTGGCTTGCTGTCAAAATTGGGCTGTGCGGCGCAGGGGTTCTGGTGGGCGTATGGGCAGGGTAGAAATTGCTGTCGCGTCGTGCAGCGGGTAATCAAGGCGCAGGTTCACCAACGGGTGTTATCAGGTAAACTCTGCACGTGCGCGGCGATTTTAACGCGAAGGTCGATGTGCTGATTGTCGGGGGCAGTCTGGGCGGCTGCGTGGCGGCGATGGCGTGCGCCTCACTGGGCGTGAAGACACTGCTGGCGACAGAACCTAACCAGTGGATTGGCGGTCAACTCACCGCTCAAGCCGTGCCTCCCGATGAACACCGCTGGATCGAAACACAGGGCTGTACCCGACGCTACCGCCAGATGCGCGACGCGATACGCGACTTCTACCGACGCTACTGCCCGCTCACGGACGCCGCCCGCGCTGAGCCGTACCTGAACCCCGGCGGGGGCTGGGTCAGCGCGCTCTGTTGCGAGCCGCGCGTCGCGAAAGCCGTGCTGGAGTCAATGCTTCACTACCCTCAGATGCGGGGCGACCTGATTGTGGAGCCGTTGCACCTCCACGCGCTGGATGTGGACGGCGACTTCGTGCGCGGCGCGCTGTTTCACTACCCCGACCACCCCGCCTCGCTCTATGTGGAGGCG
>JAOAFW010000124.1 GCA_026416065.1 Fimbriimonadales bacterium | reverse complement strand
CTCGGAACCAGAGCGCTTACTCGAGGAGTAATAGGACGCCTTCGGATCGGCGGCAACGTCGGTTAAGGCTCCGAAAGCTTCGAAGCGACGCTCTGTGGGAAGACGGCTCTGAAAAGGGCAATCCCAAAGCGCTCGGGTCTTTTTGCTTATCAGGGGCAGGGCGAACGCCCTGTCCCTGTGCTTTTCAAGCGCGTTCCGAAGCTAACTTTCGGGAAGCAACTCACCAGCTAAATAACCCGCTCAAGTTGTATACAACGGCGTGCGTGCCGTTGGCAGTGGCGAGCAGGTCGGGGTTCTGGCGGGAGAAGCGCACCCATGTGCAGTCGCGCACGTTCAAGAAGGTATTGGCGGCGCCCTCCGCGCGTCCGACTTCGGTCAGGGTTACTCCACTACCAGAGCGGTCTAAGCGGTAGAACCGCAGTCCGTCGGGCGTTAGCACCGCTATCCGCGCTGATGCACCCGAACTCACTGGTACGGCGTCGATGATATGACAAGTATGCTTGTCGAGCAAGACGACACGCCAGTTCACATCCAGTGTTTGGCGCAGTGTCCACGCGCCACTGCTGAGCTGATACACGGCGATGCGATAGCGTCCCGCAGCGGAGTCGTAGTACAACACCAGCAGCACATCGTCGGCGGCGAACTTGAGCCACGGCTCCCAGTTGCGCAGGGGCAGCGGCAAGTTGATAATCCCACTGGGCACGGCGAAGCTCCAGCTACTGCCCGCACGGTCGTAGATGCGAATCTCGGAGCCGCCGAAGGCGCACACAGCAACGCGCGTTCCGCCGGGTGAGAGCGTGACGTGGGAGGCAATCCCCGCCGCGTATTCCCCGTTCCCTGCGCCCCAAGTGGTAGTGAAGCTCACGTCCACAGGCGTCTGCACAGTATCCAGACCCGTGTGCGGCGTGATGTAGAACCGAACGCGCAGCGTGTTGCCCTGCTT
Organism: Fimbriimonadales bacterium; assembly: GCA_026416065.1. Lineage (GTDB taxonomy): Bacteria > Armatimonadota > Fimbriimonadia > Fimbriimonadales > GBS-DC > GBS-DC. The sequence continues at coordinate 696 of JAOAFW010000124.1, read as the reverse complement.
GACCTCATTGATCTGGGTCAACACCCACTCGCCGTCTTCCGAGACTTCGACTCGCCCACGATAGGGGCGCAAGCCATACGATTCATACCCGAACGGGTCTTGGCTGATGTAGCGTTGGACTCGCACGAGGGGACTGGTGATCAAGAAAACATCCTGAGCAAAGCCGGGGGTAAGCGCGCGGGCGCGGAAGTCGGAAGGCGCGCCGGGCATGCGCGCCGCAAGCACGGGCAACCCGTCGGTGCGCCAGAGCAACGCGTGGTAGACAGAAGTGTAGCGATAGCAGCCCGAGAACAGGTATCCTCCCGCTACATAGGGGGAGAAATCCAGCGAAACCAGTGGGCTTTGCGCCCAGCTGGAGACGACAGGCGTTCGGATGCTCCAGCGCACGACGCGCCGATCTGCGCCGCTGCTCGCCAGCTCGCCCGGAGCAGGCGAAATCAGCGCATGGATGCGGTCGCGATGCGGCTCATACACATTTTGCAGCGCGCGGTCGTGTGTCGAGAAGGTCATCCAGTAGATCTGTCCGGGACGACCAACGACTTGCGACGGCCCCCACGAGTCGCGGCTTGTCCGATACAGTTTGACCAGCCCCTGATACGGCAGCGCCATCACCAACAGATCGCCCGACAGCCATACGAGGTGGCAAGGCTGTCGCCCCCCTGCAGACCCTGCATGACCTGTCTCTTATACACATCT
>JAOAFW010000111.1 GCA_026416065.1 Fimbriimonadales bacterium | reverse complement strand
TGCGTCTGCAGGCGTTGCATCAGGATGAAGTCCACAGGCGTCAGAGGCTCGGTGTCGAGGTCGGTGATTTGCTTGAACTGCGCGTTGTCCCAGATGCCGACGACAGTGTAGTCCACGCCTGCGAACTGCACGCGGGCGCGCCCGACTTCCTCTGGGCGGATGCCGAGCGCGTCGGCGGCGTTGCGGGGCAGCACAATCGCCTCGCGCTCGCCGGGCTGCAGCCATCTGCCTGCAATCAACGCCTCTTGCGGGCGGGTGACCTTCGCCTCAGCGGGGGTCATGCCCACAATCGCACGCGCGCTGAAGCGGCGGTCGGCGCGCTGCAGGGTGATGAACGCCTGCTCGCCAATCTGCGTGCCGAAGAACCACGCACGCGGGGCGACCGCGCGGTCGCGCCCGAACTCGTCGTTCATCAGGCGGTACGCCGACTCGCGCAACGGCTGCCAGTCTACCGTGCGCATCATAATGCCGTTATAGCGCGGCGCGCCGGGCGCGGGCGCTTCGTTGAAGCGCAACACATTCACAATTGAGGGGAACGACAGCACGATAAAGGTCACCAGCACGAGCGAGAGGCTGGTGAGGAAGGTGCGCAGCGGGCGTCGGCGCATGTTGGACACGCCGAGATTGAACGCCGCCGCCGCGACGCTCATCCGCCCCACATCCGCCGTGTGCGAGCCTATCACCTGCTTCTGGATGCGCTTGAGCTGCTCCTCGAACTTGCCCGTGATGAACACGCCCACGATTATCGAGAGCGCGCCCATCGTGAAGGCGATGAACACAATCACGGGGTTGCCCGTGATGTCGAACGCGGGGTGGATGTAGCGGAACAGCAGGAACACCGCGACGAAGATGAGCGAGGCGTACACAAGCTGGCTCTTGAGGTTGGGCGCGCCGAACAGGATACGCTCCATAAAGTACGCAAACGGCATCAGCAGCGCGAGGGAGAAGATGACGCCGTTCACTACATCGTTGGCGGTGGCTTTCACATCGGGGTAGGCGCGCGCCGAGTAGCCCCACGACATACGGGCGTACACATCCAGCGCGGCGTAGTCGCGCTGCTGCAACGCCTGCTGCGCCTTCTCCAGCGCAGCTTTGGCAAGCGCGTGCAAATCGTTCACGCCAGGGTTCACGATGCGGTGCTTGGCGAGCGTCTGGATGCGCGAGTCGTTCAGCGTGTACATATCCTCCGCAACGCGCAGGGCGGTGTAGGCAATCGCGCCGCCGCGAGCAATCAGGTCGCGCTCGGTGAGCGTTTTGGGGTCGAAGGTGGGCACGGTGAAGCCCTGCGCCTCGCGCGGGTCGCCCCCCACAAGGTAGCCCTTGCCTTCGGGGTTATCGGGCGTGGCGTTCAGCAGCAGCATACGGTCTGCGCCCGAACCTGCGCCCATCTTGATTTTGAGCCGCGCGCCCGGCTGCGAGAAGATGACCGCCACATCCTCCACATAGCTGGAAAGGGGAACATCCTTGGGCCTGTCTCTTATACACATCTCCGAGCCCACGAGACCA
>JAOAFW010000039.1 GCA_026416065.1 Fimbriimonadales bacterium | reverse complement strand
AGATGTGTATAAGAGACAGATCCTGCACGACGGACCGCCTTACTCCAACGGCGACATCCATATTGGGCACGCGCTGAACAAGACGCTCAAGGACATCGTGGTGCGCTCCTACGCGATGCGCGGCTACCGCACGCCGTATGTGCCCGGCTGGGACAATCACGGCTTGCCGATTGAGAACGCCGTCGCAAAGCAGTTTCTGGAGCGGGGCGAGAAGCCTGACAAAATCGCCCTGCGTCGCGCCTGCCGCGAGTACGCCGCGCACTATGTGAAGGTGCAGCGTGAGCAGTTCGAGCGGCTCGGCTTACTGGGCGAGTGGGACAAGCCGTACCTCACGATGGACTACGCTTTCGAGGCAGGACTGGTGCGCATCTTCGGCGAGTTGGCGCAGCGGGGCTACATCTATCGCGGGCTGCGCCCCACGCTCTGGTGCCCTACTTGCCAGACTGCTCTCGCCGACGCTGAAGTGGAGTACGATGAGAAAACCTCCGACTCCATCTATGTCGCGTTCCCTGTGCTGAAGCCCCCCGCAGGCGCGCCCGCAACCGAGAACCTCAAGATTCTCATCTGGACGACCACCCCGTGGACGATTCCCGCGAACCTCGCGCTGGCGGTGCACCCTGAATTGGAGTACGCCTATGTGAAAGCGAACGGCGCGGTGTACCTGCTGGCGCATCGGCTGGTTGCGCCCACGATGGAGGCGTTCGGTGTCAGCGACTACCAAGTGCTGGGAACCGCTGCCGGTGAGCAACTGCAAGGCGCGGTCGCCAAGCACCCGATTTTCGAGCGCGAGTCGCCCGTTGTGCTGGCGGACTATGTGACGGCGGAGGACGGCACAGGTGTCGTACACACTGCGCCGGGGCATGGCGCGGAGGACTTCGCGACGGGCAAGAAGCACGGACTGCCCATCCTGTGCCCTGTGGACGCGAAAGGCGTGTTCACCGCCGAGGCGGGCGAGTTCGCGGGGCTACCAATTGCGCCCGAAGGCAACCGCGCCGTGATTAAGCGACTGCGCGAGGTGGGCGCGCTACTGCACTACGAACCCTACCGCCACAACTACCCCCACTGCTGGCGCTGCGACACCCCGCTGATTTTCCGCGCCACCGAGCAGTGGTTCATGAGCATCGACCACGCGGGGCATCGCGAGCGGGCGTTGCAAGCCATTCAGGGCGTGCGCTGGATCCCCCCTGAAGGCGAGGCGCGCATCACCGCGATGGTGCAAAACCGCCCTGACTGGACGCTGAGCCGCCAACGCGCGTGGGGCGTAGGCATCCCCGCTTTCTATTGCGAGGCATGCAACGAGGCAATCCTCACGCCTGAGACCGTCGAGCGCGTGGCGCAGGTGATTGAGCGCGAAGGCTCCGATGTGTGGTTCGAGCAGCCCGCTGAGTATTTCCTGCCCGATGGCTTTGCGTGCCCCAAGTGTCAATCCACGCACTTCCGCAAAGAGAGCGATGTGCTGGAT
>JAOAFW010000217.1 GCA_026416065.1 Fimbriimonadales bacterium | reverse complement strand
CTGGAGTCGCGGGGCTACATCCGACGCGCGGGCAATGGCTACGAAACGGTCGTGACCCCACTGCCTCGCAACGGCGCAAGCAACGGCACCCGCAGATATGCCAGTTTTCGCGAACCGCGCGATTCGACTTGACAAGCGCGTCGACCCAGCGGGTATAATCTCTTCAGAACCAAAGGAGGTCTACGCCGATGGATTACAAACTGACAGAGCGTGAGCGGAACATTCTGCATCTGTTTGCGCAAGGACAGGAGTCCGAAGCGATTGCCGAGCAGTTGGGGATTACCACGGAACAGGTCGAACAAGTCTCGTTGAATGTGTTGTACAAACTCTTTGGCAGCTCCCTGAACCACACGCTGGATACCTCAAGTCCTGCCGAGGAGCGCGAACTCGTCGGAGTATCGTAAACAAGGGAAATACCTGAACGCTGTCGCCAAACGCCCCTGAGTCTTCAGGGGCGTTTCCTGTTACTTGAAGTAGACAATCTGGCGTTGCGCCATTTCGTTGGCGGGGTCGCGCCGCAGAACCTCTTCCAGCTCGCGTCTCGCTTCGGGTTCGTAGCCGAGCATCGAGTAAGTGAGGGCAAGGTCTAAACGGGGCTGAATCGCTTCGGGGTTCAGGCGAACCGAGGTCTCCAGTTCCTGTATCGATTCGTCGAACAGACCCGTGAAACAGTAAACCAAACCAAGCAGATGGTGTGCCTCTGCCGAGTTCGGATTCCGTTGCAGCGCCAGTTTCAGCAACTGCTCTGCTTCCTCATAGCGCCCTTCGTTTTTGAGCGCGAATGCTTGCTCTATCAGTTGTTTCAGGTCGCCCATGTCTCGTGCCTACCTCCTATGATACGATCACCTATGATAATGGCTCCTTTATCGCACGAGCGGCGGAATGACCGTCGTTGTATTATACCCTATCTGGATTGAAGCAAATGGAATATACCACGCCCTTGCCCCGTTTCCTGCTATTTCTCGCGTCTTTGCAAATGAGTCCCCCCATAACTCCCTTGCAATACAGACCACGATGGACGCAGGGAACCCCTTCCAGCAGGGTACACTCTATCTCGATGCTGAAACTCTACCTTGTTCGGCATGGGCAGACGCTCTGGAACCAGATTGGTCGTATTCAAGGACACTCAGACACCCCATTAGACGAAGTCGGTTTTCGCCAAGCGCAGCAGGTGGCGCGCTGGCTCGCGGAGCGCGTGCAAAACCCGATCGCTGTTTACAGTAGCGACCTGCAACGGGCGTATCACACGGCAGAGACCATCGCCCGCGCTCTGAACGCTCCACTCCATCCAGAGCCTGCCCTGCGCGAACGCCACTGGGGACTGTGGGAAGGTTTGACCAGCGCAGAGGTGGAACAACGCTTTCCCGACCACCACTTTACCTATCTCTATGACCCAATGATGGGCACCCCGCCCGAAGCAGAACCGATGAGCGCGTTCTGGGAGCGTGTACGTCAGTTCGGATACCAACTACTGGAAACACACCCCGCCGGCGAATTGATTATCGTCGGGCACGGCGGTAGTCTGCGCATTCTGCTCTGCGAAGCGCTCGCCGGCGATATCCAGACCTATCGACGCATCCGGTTAGACAATACGGGAATCTCCATCATGGAACGCTCAGCAGAACGGTTCTACGTCAGCCTGCTGAACTACACAGACCATTTACAAGACCCTTCCGTCGACGGTTTTTGACCTCCCGGTAAGGTATACTTCCGTGTGCTTTTGAGGTAAACACGGCGTTCTTGCCGCTGAGATTTCATGGCACAAGGAGGAGCAACGAACTTGAGTAAGATAGGCGTTGGATTTATTGGAGCAGGCGGTATTGCTCAGGGGCAGCACATGCCCAGCTACGCGAAGCTTTCAGACCGTGTTGAGCTTGTGGCAGTGGCTGATGTGAATGAGGCAGGCGCACGCGCCGCCGCTGAGCGATTCCACATTCCTCATGTCTATACCGACTATCGCGAGATGGTGCAGCGCGACGACATTCAAATCGTTGTGGTGGCGACGCCGAACTTCCTACATAAAGACACTGCCATCACAGCGCTGGAGGCAGGTAAGCACGTTCACTGTGAGAAGCCGCTCGCGCGCAACGCGCAGGAAGCGCGTGAGATGGTGCAGACCGCACGACGCGTGGGCAAGCTGCTCCATGTATCGCTCCAGTGGCGATTCTCGGGTGTAGCGCAGTTCCTACACAAATATATCGTTCAGGAAGGTAACTTAGGCGATGTCTACTATGCCCGGGCGCACGCGCTCCGACGACGGGGCATTCCCGGCTGGGGCGTGTTCATCGACAAAGAGAAGCAGGGTGGCGGACCACTCATCGATATCGGTGTGCATATCTTAGACACCACGCTCTGGCTGATGGGCTATCCCAAACCTGTGGCAGCGTTCGGCGCGACCTATGTGAAGTTTGGCAACCGCCCCGATGTTGTCGGACTGATGGGACAGTGGGATCATACGAAGTTTACCGTGGAGGACTTTGCCGTCGGGCTAATTCGTTTTGAGAACGGCGCGACGGTGACGCTGGAGTCAAGCTTCTGCGCAAATATCGAGCGCGACGAGTTCAATACGCTGCTTCTGGGCGACAAAGGCGGCGTGTTCGCCGATCCGATGAGCGACCACCCCGTGCGCATCACCACAGAGCAGCACCGCACGCTGTATAACATCGAGCCGGCGAACCTGCCAAATGTGAACTCGTATCAGGCGAATGTGGAGGCATTTGTAGACGCCGTAATTCACAACAAGCCTGCCCCGATTCCCGGCGAGCACGGGTTCTACCTGAACGCAATTATGGACGCAATCTATGAGTCGTCGGAGACAGGGCGCGAGGTACGAATCGATGTGTCGTTAGACTAAAGCGTGCCTGATTCCTCGCTTCGCTCGGAGTGGCGGAACGGTTTGCAAAGGAATCTGCCTTGCAAGCGAGGAATCCTCCCCCTTCTATCGATGTGAAATCGCTGTCGGCGTTCTGGGCGTTGGTCGTGATGGCGGGCTTCGCCGAGTTGGGCTATGTAACGCTCAACATCTCGGCGATGCCCGTTTATTTACGGGAAGTCGTTGGCTTAGGCGAGGCGACGATCACCGCCGTTGGCTCTGTATTCCTGCTTACCGAAGCGATTTTCCGTGCGCCGATGGGCATGCTCAGCGACCAAATCGGCAGGCGACGGTTGATTGTGCTGGGACCATTGCTGACCGTGTTCACCTCGCTGGGTACGCTGGTGGCTCACCACCCGTTGCATTTTATCCTGCTGCGGGCAATCGACGGGCTGGGGGCGGCGATGCTGTGGCCTGCCGTCTATGCCGCGATAGGCGACTCTGTCGCTCCACAAAGACGCGCGTGGGCGATGAGCTTCCTGAATATGACCTACATGTCGGGTATTGCGCTGGGACCGCTGGCAGGAGGACTGGCAAACGACCTGACGGGCGCGAAGCAGGCGTCGTTTTATCTTACGGCGTGCCTGTTCGCAGCGGCGACTTTCATCGCGTGGCGATTCTATCCCAAAGATGGACGCCCGCGCCGCACGAACCCTGACGCCCCTGTCGAGAAAATCTCGCCCCGCGCTTTGCTAAACGCGCTGCGCATCGCGCCTGGGCATATGCTGCTCGCGTTCGTGGTCTTCTTCGGTGTCGGGCTGATTATGCTGCTGGTCAAGCTCTACGCGATGGACGAGTTCGGCGTGAGCGAGACGCTGTTCGGTGTGGGGCTGGTTGTGCCTGCGCTGGCGATTGCGGGGCTGAGCCTGCCGCTGGGGCGACTGGCGGATCGGTTGGGGCGCCCGCGCAGCATCCGTTGGGGGCTGAGCCTCGCAGCGGTGGTGCTGTGGAGCGTGGTTGCGCCGTCCCAGCCGCCCATCGCCTGGGTGCTGATTGCAGCAGGCTTAGGCGCGATTAGCTTTGTGTTGACCTTCGCTGCGTGGATGGCAGAACTCAGCGAGATTGACCCTGCCCGACGCGGCGTGATTTTGGGCGCGGCGGGCACAGCGCAGGGCGTGGGCAGCATACTGGGCGCGCTGCTGGGCGGCTTCCTATATGAGCATGTGCCCCTCACACTGGGCGAGGCACAAATCCCCGCGCACCGCACGCCGTTCATCGGCTGCGCACTGATGCTCTCGCTTGGCGCGATTCTGAGCTGGTTCGTGCTGAAAAGCGACCAACGCCGCGAAGGTTGATCTATAATAAATCGGGTCTATCGCGCAACTTCACCGCACGCCCAGAAGGAGCTCCGTCGTCAGCTGGTCTAACTTCTCGTACTGATAGCCCTGTGCGCCCAGCGCGGCGCGGTCAAAAGCGTGCGCCTTCAGCCACGCAGCGTTCTCGCGCGAGTACTGCATCCGCTCCTGCAACTGCACATCCCACTGACGGATTTGCGAGAGCAATTCCTGAATCTCGGGATCCTGGTTGAACCGCTCTGCCTTCTCCTTCAGAATCAGATAGGTGCGCATGCAGCCTTTGGCGAACTCCCACACGCCTTCCTCGTCTTCGGTGCGGTAAGCGTGCGCGTCAAAGTGGCGCGGTCCGCTGTAGCCGTTGTCTTCCAGTAGCTTCACGAGGAAAAACGCGCCCTTAATGTCCTCTGCACCGAAGCGGAAGTCCTGATCGTAGCGGGTGAGCTTCTGCGCGTTCAGGTCGATGTGGAACAGTTTGTTGCGCTCGATGGCTTGTGCGACGGCGTGCGTGAAGTTCAGCCCTGCCATATGCTCGTGCGCCACTTCGGGATTCACCCCGCACATACTGGGGTCGTCTAAGGTTTCGATGAAGGCCAGCATCGCGCCGACGGTGGGCAGGAAGATGTCGCCACGCGGCTCGTTGGGCTTCGGCTCCAGCGCGAACTTGAGTTTGTAGCCTTGGTCCTTCACATAGTGTATCAGGAAGTTCATGCACTCCCGATACCACTGCAGTGCCTGCACGGGGTCTTTGGCAGCATCGGTTTCTGTGCCCTCGCGTCCGCCCCAGAACACATAGATTTCCGCGCCGAGTTCCACGGCAAGGTCGATCGCATGCATCGATTTTTGCAGAGCGTAGGCGCGCACTTTCGGGTCGTTACTGGTGAACGCGCCGTCTTTAAATGCGGGGTCGCCGAATAGGTTCGTGGTGCCCATCACTAAGCGCATGTGATGGTCTTCGAGGGCTTTTTTGAACTCGCGCACGATCGCGTCGCGTTCTGCAGGTGTGGCGTCGATGGGCACAAGGTCGTTGTCGTGCAGGTTCACGCCCCACGCGCCCAGTTCGGAGAGTTTCTGTACGATGCGTGTGGGGAGAATGCGCGGGCGTGTGGGTTCGCCAAACGGGTCGCGCCCGACATTGCCTACAGTCCACAGTCCAAAGGTGAACTTATGCTCGGGTTTCGGCGTATAGTCGCTCATGGAACTCACCTCTCAGGCGAGAGGGTTCGGCGCAGCGCGCGGAGTTCCTGCACGGTCAGTATGGACATCTTATTGTGTAGAGGTAGAGCATTTGAAGTTCAAGTCGGTATTATCAATAGTACCGCTCTGGCGTGAACTCCTCAGGCGGGGTTTCGGCGCGAATGCGTCGGACTGCCCCGTTGAGTGTGAGGATGAGCACCCAGCCGCGTGCGCCAGACACGCGGTCGGTTTGCCATGTGGGATTGAACTGCCTTGCCCAGTGCCAGTGGCACTCGGAGAGCGGGGTCAGCTCGCTCCATTTGCCCTCGCCGTAGGGCGGACCTGCCTCCCACCAGCCCAATAGACGCGCAATCGCCCAGTTCGGCACATAGGTGTAGCTCACGCCGCTGGGCAGGTAAAAGTTGCCTTCCAATCGCAACGAGTCGCCCAGCGTATCGTGCACCTGATGCTTGCCCTCCAGCGGGTCGAGAGGGCAGACAAACACGCGCGAATCACCAGCGTAGCCTCGTACTGCCGAAAGATAAGGCGGTAGTTCCTGATAGTCGTCTCGGTACATGCGCACTGCCAGCCCCAGCTGGCGCAGGTTGGAGATACAGACCGTGCGTTGCGCAGCGCGGCGCGAGTTGACAAACACAGGTGCCACTATCGCCATAAGGACGGCGATGATCCCGATTACCACAAGCAGTTCCACCAGCGAGAAACCCGAACGCCGTCTCTGGTTCATCGAATCAGTTAGACGCAGGCGCAGATGCGAGGTTTCATGGAGGGCTGTCCGTTTTCGGAAGTTAAAAGAGTCTTATAGAGTGGAGAGTACCTTCCTTCCTTTAAAAATCCCCCTGCTTGAGACAAGCAGGGGGATCTTTTCGGTTTCTGAACAGAGTTCGTTTAGAACTGGAACTGGACGCCGACAGTCAAGCCGTTCACGCTGTTGCGCGAGATGCCGGCATAACCGACGGTGAGAGCGATGGGGGTTGTACCGCCGGTGCTGAAGTTGTAGCCCAGCTCGATCGAGTAGGAGAACGAGGCGTCGTCAGCAGTGAATACATCGCCTTTTTTGGGGAAACCGACGCCCGCGCCCGCACGGTAGAAGAACTGCTCGTTCAGGTAACCCGTGAAGGTCAGGTGGACGGGGATGTAGTAGCTATCCCCTGCGCCTTTGTAGCCGATGGACGCGCCAAGGTCGTAATAGAAGCCCGTCTCGGTCGGCTCGCTGGTCTGGAACTTGTAGCCCAGGTCCACGCTGAACCAGACATCCTCCGACGCGGTACGCACGCTCTTCTTACTCGGGTAAAAGACACCCGCATTGATGGTGAACCCCTGCAGAGCCGAATCTTGCGCAGAGGCTGGCGTCGTCAGCGCGAGCGTCCCGATGAGCGCCGCCGTCGCTAAGCACAATAGTCCCTTGTGCATCGTACAAAACCCTCCTTGTTGTGTGATGTGCGCCGTTTGAGCTAATCCTCAAACGACGCACTGGATTATACCTAATTGGATTGCTTCGTGTAAAGGAGATAACTACCAGCAAAGAGGGGTCTGAGTCGAGCCACAAGAGCGCTCGCATACATTGACCACGGGCGTATCCGGAATGCCGAAATAGTCGCCGAAGCACTGTCCGTGCGGGTTGACTGTATTGAATTCGCCCTCGTTTTTAGGCGTGCGGTTGTTCCAGCCGGGTGGATAGTTGAAGAAATAGTAGGTGGTGGTGTTGCGCTGCGGGCACACTCCGGAGAAGTTTTGTCGCCATGCTTGCGGGATGTCGCCACCGCGCGCCACGCCCAGATGGTGCGACCACTGCACATGCCCGTCCAGATAGGCGATGTTGCTGCCCAGATGATGGCGGGGCCAGATGTCGGTCTTGAACCAGTATTCAAACCAGTAGGTTCCAGCGTTGAAATCCCAGTAGCCATCCACAAACGC
>JAOAFW010000009.1 GCA_026416065.1 Fimbriimonadales bacterium | reverse complement strand
TGGTCTCGTGGGCTCGGAGATGTGTATAAGAGACAGTCACAACCCTGCTTGGTCACAGCCCAATGAACGAATGAAAACGAATAATTAGTGATGGTTGAGGAACTGTTTGGTATAATTAATCGTCTTCAGGAGGAGCAACGGTATGCGTAGTGGGCGAAGCGACAAGGGTGGCGGTGGGCAAGAGGGCGATGCACGGCGTTATAACGGCATGATTCGACGCGCCCGAGAAAATTTGCTACGAAATGAGCCGCACACACCTTCGTATTTGGGTAAGTGCTGGGGACGTGAAGAGGAGCTCCAATGGTTGGAACAATGGTTCCTGAATTCGCGCTTTCCCTTAGCAACACTGACGGGTCCCTCGGGAATCGGCAAAACCCATTTAGCGTGCGAGATCGTCCGAAACTTCCGTGCGAGAGGGAGGCCCTGCGTTTATGTGAACCTCACGCTGATTAAGCGACCCGATCAGATTCTGGGGGCGATTTTTCACACGCTCAACGTCCCCTTCTCTGAGATGACGCTGTGGCAACGATTGCTGAACCGCATTTTTCGGGAGGATACGCTCCTGGTGCTGGATGACTTCGATCGGTTGTTGCCCGGGGGCGCACTTTGGGTTCAAGATATTTTGGAAGCTGCGCCTACGCTCAAGATTCTGGCGACTTCCCAAAAGAAGTTAGGGCTTGCTGGCGAGCAAGTTTTAATGCTCTCGCCTCTGCCGACGCCGCCGCCTAATCCGAAGGTGCGCTCGTTAGACGAACTCCGTGCCTATCCCAGTGCGGCGGTGCTGCTGGAGCAGGTTGGCTCGTCAGGCGTGTTGGCTGACGTCTCCCCTACTGAAGTGGCACGCCTCTGCCGAGATCTACAGGGGCGCCCAGGTTGGCTTGTTGACGCAGGACTCTACCTGCGTGCCTACTCGTGGTTCGAGTTCTATCGTCAATATCGTGCATGGTTTGGCTTGCAAACTGGCGCGATGCAATCGCTTGCGCCCGAAGCGCAACGCCATCGACTATTCCACGCCCTGCGGATTGAGGAGCAGCGGGCGGTGCGCTGCCTCAGTGTTTTTCGAGAGACCTTCGATTTAGGCGGTGCCGCAGCCGCGATGCAAAAATCGCCTGAGCAGGCGCTTCAGTTCCTACTGCTGCTGGAAGAACGCGGCTTCATCCAGCTCCGGATGGAGGGTAGTAGTATCCGCTACCAGCTGACTCGCATACGCGAGATTATCCCACCACTCCCGGAGGAGCAACGCGATGTTGTTCTCCAGCGGCTGTATGCCCACTATCTCAATCGCTTGCAAGCCGTACTGCAAAATGAAGACCCTGTTGAGGAAACACGTTATTGGTGTTATATCGAGCGTGATATGCTGGTTCAGTTGCTGGAATCGCTCGACCGGCGACGGGACGCAAAGGGCATCGCGCAATTCTTGGATATACTGGTCGAAGCCTGCAACATTCGTCCCCCTGCAAGTGTGCTGGACTGGGGTGTGGCTTGCGTCTCGAATTCTGCATGGCTAACGCCCGACGAGCGTGCACTGATGGCTCGCCCGCTGCTGCTGGGACTGATTGGCGCGGGACTGAACGAGCGTGCCCATCCCATCGCGGCAATTCAACAATACAGTCCTGACTGTGCCCTCGAGGTGGGACGGTTCTGGCATAACATAGCGCGCGGTGACCGTGCCCGAGAACGCTACATCGTCGCGGTGATGCAGGCAGAGCACCGACGCGATCGTTCCCGTGCGCTGCTCGCCCGGGCGTGTCTCGCTGAGAGTGAAGCCGTACTCGGCAACCTGGACGAGGCAGAACGGCAGATACAAGAGATCGAGGCGCGATATCCCGTTTCACGAATGCACCGTGAAAACCGTCGCTGGTTCTACTATGTCGCAGGGTATATCCACTATCAACGCGGCTATTTCCGTCGGAGCCGTGAACTCTATCGTGTTGCGCTCACCCATAGCGAAGGCTGTCCCGATGTATTACGCGAACTCAGCCGCGTCGAGTTAGAGATGGGCGAATATGATGTCGCTTACGCCCTCGCCAGCGAGGCGTTAGCACAGCTGCTGGAAGACCTCGCAGATCCCCATAACCCGTCTATCTACGCTTTGGAAGGCTGCCTCGGCGATGTGTGTGCGGTCAAGGGCGACTATGATGACGCGCTGGACTATCACCTGCCCTCTTTAGAATACTGGCAGGAGTTGGGACAGCCCCGCTGGATATGCTGGACACTCAACCGACTGGTGGAGATTGAGTTGCTTGCCCGCGATGCACGCCATCCGTGGCGACTCTGGGACAGTTGCCGCTTCGACCCCCACGCGCTGCTACAACAGGCATGGAGGGTTATTCAGCCTACCTATATGAACCTGCCTCATAAGGCGCGCACCCTCCATAATCTGGGCTGGTTAGCCTGGCACGAACAACACCTCGGTGAAGCTGAGAATTACCTGGCTCGCGCCATGAAAATCCGTCAACGATGGGGGCACGAATATGGGATTGCCCGTACCCTCGAAATCCTCGCGCGCGTGCGATTCTCCCAACATCGCTATAACGATGCAAGACAACTACTCCAGCAAGCTTCCACCATCCGGCAAGATCTGGAAGCCAAGCCCTACCCCCAACTCAAGCACGCCAACCTTTCCATCCTGCGAAGGATGCACCCGCGTTGAGTGGAATGTTCAAAATCCCCGTTTTACTGCAATAATGAAGCCCCTATTTTAGTGGAAATAGGGGCTTCTGGCGCGTTAAAATAAAGTAGAAGTAGGGCGCAGTGGGTGATTGTAAGAATCTTCAAAGTTTATCTCAGGAAAATCGCCCCATGATGGGTAAGGTAACTCACTTGAGGCATTGGGATACGGGAGACGAAAACGACTTTATCTGCCTGCCTAAGTTGCCTCTCGAGGCGTCTGACCTCCGCCTCGGGAGGATTTTTTTGGTATAATTGCCGCGATGAAGCCGTCCGAGTGGCTCAGTATTCGCGTCGTCGCACCCCCACCCGCCTGGGACGCCGTCGCTACTGTCCTGATCGATTCGGGGTGCGCTGGGGTAGAGTTGCGCGAACAGCCCTACAGTATCGTCGCTTATTTGCCTTCTACCGAAAAGGAACGGCTCGATGAGATTGAGGCACAGCTCCACCGACTTCCTGAATACGACCTGCCCGCTGTCCAGAGGTTCGAGGTACAGTCGGTTAGCGAACAGAACTGGCACACGGCGTGGCGTCGCTACTTTCGGAGCCGGCGTTTTGGCGAGCGTATTCGCGTCCAGCCCAGCTGGAGTGGCTATCGACCTGCACCCGACGAGGTGGTGATTCGATTAGATCCCGGGCTGGCGTTCGGCACGGGTGGGCATGCCACCACCGCGCTCTGTCTGGAGCTGTTGGAGCGGTATCTACAGCCGGGGATGCGCGTCGCCGATATGGGTACAGGTACGGGTATTCTGGCAATTGCTGCAGCAAAACTGGGTGCACGCGAAGTCATCGCTGTCGACGACGACGAGCTCGCTGTCAAAATCGCGCAAGGGAACATCGAACGCAACGGCGTCGCCGACCGCGTACGGGCGCAGGTGGGCGACGGTTTCCATGCCCTCAGCGGAACCTTTGACCTTATTGTGTGCAACATCATCAGTGGATTCCTGATTCAGAGCGCGCCCCAAGTGCCACCCATGCTCAACGCGGAGGGCGTCTACATCGTGTCAGGAACCAGTGGGCGCAACTGGCGTGGAGGCGTGCGTCGCGCGATTGAATCTGCGGGCTTACAACTGGAGGAGGTGCGCAAACGCCGCACATGGGTCGCCGCCGCATTTCGCAAGCCCTGAGTCCGCGCGCACTACCGCGCTTTTTCGTAGCGTCCACCGCAATCGCGGCACGTGTCCTGCCCGAACCAGTTGCACATCAGGTTCGGCATGTGCTGCGCCTGCAAACGGGCGACTGGATTTGCCTGTTAGACGGCGCGGGGGGCGTCTACCTCGCGCAACTGGGGGAGAACGCCCTGATTGCCAGCCTGCGGCCTGTTGAACTGGAGACGGAACTGCCCCTTGCGATTACCGTATTGCAGTCGCTGGTGCGTCCTGAGAAAGCGGAGACAGCGATACGGCTCTGCGTGCAGGGCGGCGCAGCAGCAATCTGCTTTGCCCCCAGTGAACGTTCCCTCGTGAAGTGGGACTCCGCCAAGCAGGGGAAGTACGCGGCGCGCTGGCAGAAAATCGCGCAAGAGGAGGCGGAGCTTGCCTGCCGCCTGCGCCTGCCCGAAGTGCGCCTGTTAGACGAGTGGCACGCGGCGTTAGAAAGCCTGCCGCGTCCCGTGTTCGTGCTGGACGAGTGGGGAGGCGCGCTGCCGCTCAAGCAGCGATGCCGCCGCATGCCGATGCCGGACGCGCTCAGCCTTGTGGTTGGACCTGAGGGCGGTTTCAGCCCTGCCGAACGCGCATGGATGCAGGCGCAGCCCGAAGTCTATGCCGTTTCGCTGGGCGCGCGCGTGCTGCGTACGGAGACCGCTGCATTCTACGCGCTCGCACAGATTGCGACACTTTGGGAATAGCGGTCTCTTAACATTTCTCTAACATCCACCTTTGTATAATTCCGTGCGTGGAGGTAACGCTATGCAAAGAAGAGGTTTTACGCTGATTGAGCTGCTGGTGGTTATCGCGATTATCGCGATTCTGGCGGCGATCCTGTTCCCTGTGTTTGCGCAGGCGCGGGAGAAAGCCCGCCAGACTGGATGTCTGTCAAATGTGAAGCAGATTGGCTTGGGCGTGCAGATGTACGCTCAGGACTATGATGAGTATGTACCACGCAACGCTTTCGCGGATCCGCCCCGCGTGCCCGAAGGCAACCACTTTACCAACTGCTCCTCGCCCCGCTGGATGGATGTGATGCAGCCCTACATCAAGAACGTGGACGTCCACAACTGTCCGAGCGACCCGTTCGCGCCGATTCGCGGCACGCTGGTCACAGGGCAGCAGCATACGCTGGCGGAGAACAAGCGCTATGTGTTCCAGCCCTACACCCAGGATCCGAACCAGGTGCGTCGCGAAGCCGATTGCGGCGACCCGAATGGGCAGACCAACGTGGGGCGGCGCTTCGGGAGCTACGCCATCAACAATATGTACTACAACGGCTGCGGCGTTGCTAACAGCATCTCCACTTGTACTCCGCCGAATAACAAGCCGCTCGCCATCGTGGCGGAGCCTGCTGACACGGTACTCATCGCCGAGGTGCAGAACATGGGGCAGAGCGCGGACTTCTATCGCGCTGACCTGAACGACCCCCAGCCCACCCGCGCGAACGAGACCTTCCCGTTCCCCGCGCTGCTGAACCGCCGCAACAACGGCGCGATTCTGGGACGCCACATGAAGCTCGCGAATGTCGTGTGGGTCGACGGGCACGCGAAAGCCGTCCCGCTGGACTACCTCGCGGCGACCAACCCGCAGGTGTGCGGTCAGACCTGCGTGATGAACCGCTTCACCGTGGACGACGACAAGCCGCGCTAAGCACTTTCACCCTTGTCCCCTCTCCCACTCTTTGGGAGAGGGGGTTCATTTTTCCTGCAA
>JAOAFW010000006.1 GCA_026416065.1 Fimbriimonadales bacterium | reverse complement strand
GCGCATGGGCGTGGGTTGGGGTGTGGGCTGCGCCTGACGGGGCTGCGCGGCGGGGGGCAGGCTAACATGGCGCGGGTCGGAAGTGCGCAGCGGCAGTGCGCCTGTTTGCAAGGCGCGTTGCATCAGACGCGAGGGCGGGGTTTCGCCTTCGGGCAGGTCGAGCCGTACAAAGTTCGGCGTGTTCTCGTTGGCGAGGTTATGCGCCAGTATCCTGTGGCGGGCGGTGGAGCGATTCATCGCCCGCTCTGCCGTTTGCAAGGTCGGCGTGTCCCAAAAAGTCCGATAGCCTGCGATTCGCATTCCGCTTCGCTCCTCTCGCGTCCATGCGCACTACCTCCATCCTTCGTGGCACGGGCGTCCCCGCCCGTGCATTCTATGCTGGAGCGAGACGCTCCAGCCACGCTTTTGTAGCACGGGCGTCCCCGCCCGTGCGCTTGTAGCATCGGCGTCCCGCCGATGACAGGTGCTTGAGCGGGACGCTCAAGCCACAATCCTGCCTACCGATTATCGGCAAAAAAACAGGATTTTTCACCATGTACTCGCCCCCCCACTCCACCATTTATCCGTTTTTTTCCGATTGACAACCCCCCAATTTGCATGGTAAGATTGAGGTGGCTACTGAGTTGCAGTGCTTGACGGTGAAGCTCAGTAGAATAGAGAGGTGAGCAGAATGAGATTGAACACACAGCGACGCTGCTGGTTCAGGCTTGTCCAGTGGATGACCCCGCTCGGACTCCTGATGCTTTTCGCTACACAGACGGGCTTTCTGCTCCAGACCGGCTGGACTCCGCTACCAGTACGCGATGATCCCTTGGTTCGCATGCCG
The DNA here is from genome assembly GCA_026416065.1 of Fimbriimonadales bacterium. Lineage (GTDB taxonomy): Bacteria > Armatimonadota > Fimbriimonadia > Fimbriimonadales > GBS-DC > GBS-DC. The sequence goes on along the minus strand of JAOAFW010000006.1, from coordinate 2,378 downwards.
GGCACACAGCCGGGGCAGGGCGTGAAACTGGAATCGCCCGATCGTTGTCAGAACTGCCACTCGGGCTACGACCCCGTTGCAGAGCCGTGGACGATGTGGCAGGGCTCGATGATGGCGCAATCCGCTCGCGATCCCCTGTTCTGGGCGTGTCTAACCGTCGCTATTCAAGATTCAATCTGGGCAATCGGGCGTCCCAACGGCGCGGACATCTGTCTGCGCTGCCATATGCCTCAAGGCTGGATTGAGGGACGCTCCGACCCGGTGAACGCCTCGCTGATGACTCGATCCGACTTTGATGGCGTCCACTGCGATGTATGTCATCGAATGTGGAACCCCTTCTTTGAAGCGACACACACAGGCGAGCGAGAAGGCAGTGACTGGCGAGGCTATTGGGATGAAGCCACCAGCGCTTCGCAAACTGCCGCCAACACGACTCTGCAAGCCGACCGCACACAGGCGCAGACCATTCGCCTGTTCAACGGAGGCAACTTCTTCGTGAACAACCGCCCATTCAGTTCCGAATATGACGAGAACGCTGCAGGACAGTACTTCATCGACTCTAACAACCGCAAGCGAGGTCCGTTTGCCGACGCAGAGGCGCGGCATCAGATGTTCTACAGCCGATACCACAAGAGCAAGTACTTCTGCTCCACTTGCCACGATGTGTCGAACCCAGTGCTGGCGAATCTGGCGTACGCAAACGCGCGCCCGGGCGATAATGTGGTGCTGCCCACGGAGCAGAAGCCAGCGCACTCGTACTACCATGTGGAGCGCACCTTCTCCGAGTTCATTCTCTCGGCGTATGGTCAGGAGGGTGGTGCGCCGGGGATTGGCCCGTTTGCACCCGATCGATTCCGCACCTCCCAGCCGGGCAATCGTATCGCCATGTGTCAGGATTGTCATATGGCGGATGTTCCAGGCAAGGGCTGTGATATGCGCAACGCGCCGAACCGTCCCTCGCGAGAGCACCCCAAGAGCGGCGTGCCCACGCACGATTTAACAGGCGGAAATATCTGGGTGCCGTGGCTACTGGCGAGCGCTGTGCGTGGCTCGCCCAACTACGACGCAGTGAACGCCCGACTGCTTGGACAAGGTCCGAATGTGCTGACCTTAGACCTGCGGCAAGGGCTGGGGTTAAATCCGTCCGCGCTGCTGAACGCGGTCGAACGGGCGAAGAACATGCTCCGTGCCGCCGCCTCCATTCAGCACTTAGAGTACGACCCGCAGACGGGCGCACTGAGATTCCGTGTCCAGAATCAGACGGGGCATAAACTCATCTCAGGCTTCCCCGAGGGGCGACGGATGTTCCTCAACATCAAAGTATATCGAGGAGGCACTCTAATCCACGAGGTGAATCCGTACGACTACAATGTCGGTACCCTGAAGGGCTTGTCTCAAGCCTACTCGCCGAACAGTCCGCTCCTCGCAGCGCACGAAGTGTACATCGATGCGTTGGTGTATGAAGCGCAGATGAGTAGTTCGCTCACGGGCGAGCAAAAAACTTTCCACTTCGTGCTGGCAGACCGACGCTACAAGGATAACCGTATCCCGCCGAAGGGATTCCGAATTGAGGCGGCAACTGCGCGTCTTGCAGAGCCTGTTTGGGAAGGCTTCTCACGCCCGGATTACTTCACCCCAGAGGAATATGCGGGCGGATACGACGAGGTGTCCCTGCAAGTACCTGCAGGAGCCGACCGCGTGGAGGTCAACCTATACTATCAGGTGACAAGCCGCGAGTACATGGAGTTCCTGCGGGATGAGATTAACGGCACAGGGCGTCTGACCCTGCCCGCGCGTGCCTACATCGCGCAGACCGACCCGTTCTTTGCGCGGCTGCGTGCATGGGGCGACACCATCTGGCAGCTCTGGGAGCGGAACAAGAACGTGCCAGGCGCTGCGCCGTTTCTTATGACGCAGGGCGTCTGGACACGGTGACAGTCTGGTCACCTCCCTACCTTCCGCTCCATCGGGACGGAGAACACCTCCCTCCGTCCCGATGGCTTAACAGCCGCTTCCCCGCATACTCTGCATGCAGTTTGTTCCTATCACTTAGAGGTACACTACGGAACAACGATGCGGAATCGATGGTGGATTGCGTTCGGGCTGTTCATAGTGGCGTTGGGCGTGTTCGCGTGGCAAAGGAGCCTCAGTCGCCCCTTAGAGGTGGTTGTGGCGTCAGTCAAAACGGGGACTCTGACCACGCCCTACAGCGCGGAGGGCGTCGTGAAGGGCTGGCAGGCGACGCTTTCGCTCCCCGCCCCTGCGCAGGTAGCGGCGGTGCTGGTTCGAGAAGGCGGCACGGTGCGCAAAGGGCAGCCGCTTGTCCGATTTTGGGAGCATGATGTGCTGAGCGCGGTGCAAACCGCGAGCGCACGCCG
>JAOAFW010000427.1 GCA_026416065.1 Fimbriimonadales bacterium | reverse complement strand
AGCGTCTCCAGCTCCAGCATCGCTGCGTTCGTGAATACTTCCGTGTTGCAACCCAAATCGGGATTCGCAGCGTCAGGGTGATGCTTATAGCGTTTCACGAACAGTATCTCGCCGCGCCAGTAAGCCATCCAGCCCTGTGTGTTGCTCACGCCGATTTTGAGAGGGGATGGGGTGTCGGAGTCCTGACGCACTTGAATCAGTCGCTTACCCCAGCGCAGGCGCGAGTCGCTCATATCGGTGTACGCCCACAGCGCGAGGGAACGCACAGGCAACAGCGCGTCGGGGTGGGGCTGATACGGTTCCTGCGGTATCAGCGCGACGCCGCCGGGTTGCATCACGCTCAGAGCCCATGCGGCGAGGCGTATGCTCCACAGATTGCGGTTAATCAGGCGGTGTACCACCTCTATTTCGCGCTCGGCAGGGCGGATTTCCACCTCTTTCTGAATGTCTGTCCGCGTCTCGACAGGCTGGCGCAGCAGCAGGCGTTTGCCGTCCCATGCCCATTCGATGGGCGCGTTATCGGGCGCATAGGTGCGAACGGGATGCTCAGGCGCATGCCAGAGCCGGTGCCCGCCGTAGAGGCGCCAAGTGTCGCCCTCCGCCGCGCCGACATCGTCGGGGTTTTGCCAGAACTGGTTCTCCTCGCCCATGAAGCCGAAGTGCAGGATGCGTATCCCTACTTGCGTGGGGATGATGAGCTCCCACGCGCTGTTGGTGAGGTGTAGGCATTTCTGCCACCCGCCATAGGCCGTTCGAGAAAGCGACCACACCTGATTTATGTTTTTTGCCGCACTGAGAACTCCTGCTCACGCTCGAAGAGAGCAATAACCGTGCGCCACAAAATCCACGCATCGAACCACAGGCTACATTTCTGCACGTACTCGGCGTCGGACTGGAGTTTCAGGGGGAGCAAGACCTCGCGATAGTAGGTTTCAGGGTCGGCTTGCTGCGCCAGCAGGCTCTCCTCGTGGCGGTATCGTACCTGCGTCAACCCTGTGATACCGGGACGTACACTCAGCACGATTTCACGCAGCTGCGGGTTCCACAGTTGCACATACTTTTCCACTTCAGGGCGCGGCCCTACAAGGCTCATTTCGCCTTTTAGCACATTCCAGAGCTGGGGCAGTTCGTCGAGCTTGGTTTTGCGCAGGATTCTGCCGACGCGCGTGATGCGCGGGTCGTGCCCCGCAGTGATTGCCCCACCCCGTTTGGGAGCATCCTTGACCATCGTGCGGAACTTCAGCACCTTGAACTTGCGCCCGTAGCGTCCCACGCGCTCGTGGGCGAAGAACACACCGCCGGGCGAATCGAGCTTGATTAGGATTGCGAGCAGCGCAAACAGCGGCGCACTGACCGCCAGACCAACGGCGGCGGCGGTGAAGTCAAGTGCGCGTTTGGCGAGTTCGTAAGTGGTCATCGTCGATACTGCTGCCCCACACCGTAAACCGCTTCAAGCACATATGCGACATCCGAGTCGTTCATGCCGGGATACAGGGGTAGCGAAATTGTGCGCTCGTAGTAGTACTCCG
>JAOAFW010000283.1 GCA_026416065.1 Fimbriimonadales bacterium | reverse complement strand
GTCCGAAACCGCACAACCACACGCCCCGCTCGCTCTGCGCTGAGACCCCCAAAAAGGCGAATTTTCCAGCCTGCAGACGACTGCACAAATGGATTATACCACTTGTAGAGGCTGTGCAGAGAGTCGGGGTTTATAATAACGGGTATGCGAACAACGAGCCAGTGCAAGGCTCAAGGAGGACAGAAGGATGCGTGGACTTTTATAGAGTTTCGGGATGGTGTGCCTGCTCAGGCATTGTAGCAGTCGCGTGAACCTCTTTTCTACTTCAGAGCAATCGTCCAGCTCAGCTCGAGGTGGAAGCGTTTCAGGGCGCTGCGGTTCCAGGCGTCTGTGCCCAGCACGATGCGCCAGTTCGGCTGCTCGTAGCCCAGCGATAGCATAGGATAGGGTTGCCAGAACGCTGTCCAGAGGGCGGCATCTCGCCCTACGCGCCTGCGGAACGCCAGTGCTGCGTGCCAGTCGTCGTCATGCCTTGCGATGAGCCCCCACTTCGTGGAACCCGTGCGGCGCCAGAGCCCGATTTCGGCGCAGGGACGCGCCACACGCCACAATCTAACGGAGCGAACCTGTCCCTCCAGCACTGGCGGCGCACGCAGAAAGCCGTCCGCGTCGGGGACGGGGCGATTCACACGCACTGCTGCCTCGATCGCTTGCGCCTGACGCACGCGCAGCTGGCTCCAGAGATTTTGGACAGAGAGAACCGCCGACCAGCCTTCCCATTCCAGCGCGACGCCCACGCTGAGGGAGTATCCTGTGCCGCCGATGGCAGGGGCAGGAACACCGCGCGTGGTGAGCAGCGTCAACTCGCCTTCAAACGAATCGCCTCGCTTCTGCCCTTCGAGCCATCCCTGCTGCACACGCTGCAGGCTGAGATAGCTCAGCCCCAGAGAGTAGCGTCCTTTCACAGACGATGTCTCCCAATTGCCGTGATAGGCAAGCGTCCACCAGTGGGCTGCCGTGCGATTGAGCGTCGCCGAGACGGGGTAGCTTGTATCGGGACGCAGTTGTCCCTGCTCCGCTTCTAAAAACAGGCGTGCCGCGCCCGAATTGCCGTCATAGTCGTCCGCCTGTCCGTAAGCAAAGCCCAGTTCCCACTGCGCGAGGCGCAGGCGCGCCTCGTAGACCGACATGCCTTCCAAGAAAGCGCGCACCCCATCAAAATCGGAACTACGGTGCTCTTGCAAGAGGGGACGCACATTCGTCGCCGCCGAGAGGTGGAAGCGCAACTCCAGAAATCGCTCTGACAGGTGCGTGCGTTCGCGGAGGTCGCTGGTTTGAGGATACAGGGGCGTTGCCAGCGACTGGCTACTGCTCACGCCGACGGTTGCCAGCCACGCCCCTGCCAACATGCTCAACACCAGAGGGCGGCGCGCCCTCATAAACGGACGCGCCTTCAATCCTCTGAGCGAATGAGGGAGTTCACCGTCTCGAAGGTATTATCCGAGTAGCGCACGATGTAGGCGTTGCCTAAGTCGGGCAGTCCCAGCGCGCTCGCTTTGCCAATCTGCGCCACGACCGCGTTATCGGGCTTCTTGATCGCGCCTGCGACGGCATCCTGTTCGTAGCTCAGCTCTACCCGGAAGTTAGAGGGCGTGTGGGTCATTAGCATCGTAGCGGTCTGGAACATGTTGTCCGGGTCTACGCAGCCATCCTCGATACGCAGGTTGCCCGTGAGGTTGCCTTCCAAGCGCGCGTCGCTCAGCTCCAGGCGCAGCTGGATGCGCATGCGCGGCGTAGAGAAGTTCGGCTCGGAAAGGATATTGAAGTAGACCAGCGCGCGTCGCCCGATGCGCGGCGTCAGGTTGCCATTGAAATCGAAGTTGCCGATGGGGAACTCGTTGAGCGGAATCACATCCCGCTCGAGCGGGTTGCCCGGTGTCGGGTTCTGCCAGCGCATGTTAACTGTGCCCACCAGCGTATCGTTCGGCGTGCGATACTCGGCGTTTGCCTGCAGCCGCACGGGCTGCGGTTCGCCGCCCACGCGCTGGAACTGAGCGTTGAAATCGCGTAGCACCAGCGTCGTGCGTGTATCGCCAAAGGTCAGCGACTGAATTGTTATTTGAGTGATATTTTTATCGCTGGGGTCTGCGTCCGCGAACGCGATGTTCAGGTTCTGTAGGTCAAGGGTCAGGCTCTGATCCGACTTGAGAGTCGCCTGCACGCGCACCGCGCTGACTTGTTTCACACGCTCGCTAACGGGGTAGGTGTCATACACGAGGTTTGTGACATTCAAATCGGCAAACTGGCTTTGCAGGGTGCCGGTCAAGCTCACCGTGCGGAAGCTGCCATCCTCGCGCGGAGTGGTGTTGGCGGTACCGTTGAACTGGATGGGCTGGCGCAGTCCGCTATCGGACAGGCGGAACTGCACACGCAGTTGCGTCGCCCGGTTCTGCGCGTCGCGCTGCGTGACTTCAAACACCCCATCGTGCTGAACGCTGGGATCGCCGTCCTTACGCAGCGCGAAGCTGACACGCCCGGCTTCCGGGCTAAGGGCGAACTCGGACAGCGCGTTCGCGGTGGTCACCGTGCAGGCGAACGCTCCGCTTTCCACATACCATGTGCGATTGTCAGGCGCGTTGCCGTTGGGTTCGAGCTCATAGCGTCCGTTGCGTAGCACTTCGCGATAGCGCCCCGGCGGCAGTCCGTTCAGCGAGTCGTGGGGGTCGCTACCGCCCGGTTCTTCCAGTCCCAGCAAGCGGATGACGAAGTCGAGCCCGCGCCCCGTGAACGCCTCGAGGGGCTGAACAATCTGCTGTTCTAAAATTTGCTCCTGCTCGCGTACCGTTCGTTCGAGGCGCAACGCCTCGCCCGTGCCTCGATCCAGCCAAGTGGCGCTGTAATCGCGCAGCATCTGGGTAATCTGCTTTGCCGTTGCGACGTCACCTGTGGCGGGACGCAGGTTCTGTGCCTGTTCCTCTACGCGCTGCCGTACCTGGTCGCGTAGCGGTTCGTCCAACAGCCCCTCCCCAATCGTTTGGGGAAGAGTCTGCCCCACAACAAGGCTGAGTGTATCCCGATTGCGCACAGCTTCCCGCACGCGATCGACAACGGTTGCTACCCCGTTGGGGGAAAGCGCAGTCAAGTTTTGTGAGCGGGCATAACGCAAAATCTCTTCGGTTGCCAGCGTTGTGTAGGCGTCCAGATTCGCGCCCGCATAGCCTTGCGGGGGCAGGGCAGGGAGCAACGCCGACACCCGCACAAGCTGGTTGTTCACAGTCTTCTCCGCGATAATCAACAAGTCGCGCCCGATGTAGTCAGCCGGAATCGAGAGCGTGTACCGTCCGTCGGAATCAGTTGTGGACTGAGCAATCACAGTTGCCGGTGAGAACGCCAGTACCGCCTTCACAGTGGCGTTCGGCAAGGCTGCGCCTGTCAGGGAACGTGAACGTGGGGTTCCTGTCGGGACGGTAACAGTGCCATTCAAGGAGAGAGTTGCAGGGGGGGGTGTACCTCCGCCGCCGCCTCCACAGTTCGCCAGAAAAACAAGCAAAACAAGTGCGGCGATTGGAACCAACCATCGCCTCAAGTCTCCATCGACATGGGTGCGGTTCATGGTCATCCTCCATTGCTAATTATACCGAATCGTCAGTCGAAAAATCAAGAGAGCTATCCCATCACAAAGTGGCGTCATCTCCAGAATCGCTGTATGAGCGTCCGGATAGTATGTTGATGCGTTTGCAGTAGGGCACGCAGTTCGCTGGCGTTGGTGAGGTTCAGACTCTCTGCTACCTGCTCGGCGCGCTCTCCATCGGGTAATGTTTCGGGCGCGGGGTCAAACAGCAGGTGTAGTCGATTGCGCAGGTGGTACAGGAGTCGCCATGCCTCGCTCAGACCCTCGTAGTCCGTGCGATCCAGTACGCCCCGTCGCCAGAGCCACTCCAGCTGCGCCGTCGTATGCAACGAGTCGGGATAGCTCTCTGAACGGGTGTGCTGCACGACCAGCCAGTGGGTGAGGAACTCTATCGTTGCTTGTCCCGCCAGCCCCAGTTTCAAGTGTGTCTCACGCTGCGTGGAGGGGATACGCTCGGTGAGGGCGCGCAGGGCGAGGCGTTGCATTTCAGCGAGGGCATCAGGTGTGGGAGGTGCGCCGTAGCGAAAGGCGTTCAGCACCTGCAGGAACGGTTCAGTCATCGGTGTATCGGCAAGGGGGCGCGCCCGCAACGCCGCCAGTCGTTCCCAAGGTTGCGCGCTCCGTGTGTAATACTCGCGCCAGCCCGATAACGTGCGCACGAGCGCGCCTGCCTTCCCCTCAGGACGCAGCTGGGTATCTACCGGACGAAATGCGCCTCGCTCTGCAAGTCGCTGGCAGTGCGTCAGAAACTCCTGCGCGTGGGTTTGCACCTGCTCGGGGTCGGCGTCGTCAGCGCAGGCGAAGGCGATGTCCCAGTCGCTGCCGTAGCCGATGTCGCCCGCGCCCAGGCTCCCAAAGCCGATGAGCACGACGGGCGTGTTGGGGGCGACCGCCTCCCAGAGGGCGGTCAGCAGCGTCTCCGCGAGAGCGGTCAGGTCGCGAGCGGTCTGGTCGGGCGTGGTCTCGCTCCACAGGTCGCGTGCGCCGATTCGCAACCCTTCGCGTCGGGCATACGCGGCGAGGTTCGCCACGCGCGCACTCGGGGTACGACAGGACTCCAATCGTTCTCGCAGCGCCGCTTCGTGCCGGGCGCGCGTCTTTGCCCCACGCGCCACAATCTCCTCGCCAAAAAGCATATCCAGCAGTTCAAGGTTCGCCAGCAGGCGGTTCCACAACACGGGCGACTGCGCCAGTTCCGCAAGGCGAATCAACACCTCTGGCGACTCGGCGTAGGCGGTCCACAGGGCAGCGCGATGGGGGAACGCTTCGGCGAGACGCTCCAGTCCCAACAGGGCGCGGTCGGGGTCGGGGGTGCGCGCGCAGGCGGTCATCAGGTCGGACACGATTGACTCGAACGCGCGTCGCTCGTCTGGCGACGGCGCGCCATATTCCGTCCCTACCAGATTGGCTCGCAGGACGTAATAAGCACGGCGGGGCTCCGCGAAGCCAAGTTCGCGCAGGGTCTGCAGCCACAGCGTTTCACCCTCGGGCGCGTCAATCACCGAGAGCAGCATCGGGTGGGAGGGCGAGTTCGCCTCCATACCCGTGAAAACGCGCTCCCGATAGTGCCGCGCCACCGCTCGATGGCGTTGCAAATCTGCCTCGAAGCCCTCCGAATCGTGATAACCCATCTGTTTGGCAAAACGCTGGCGTTCGTTCGGAGTGTTAGGCAGGGTGTGGGTCTGGTGTCCGTATTGGAGTTGCAGGCGGTGCTCCACCGTGCGCAGGAAGCAGTAGGCATCGTGGAGCGCGTCGGCTTCAGCAGGGGTCAGCACGCGGGCGTTTCTCAGCCGCTGCAGCGCGTCGAGCGTGTTTGGGGTGCGCAAGCGAGGGTGTTTGCCCCCCAGCATCAGTTGTAACGCCTGCGTAGGGAACTCGATATCGCGGATGCCGCCCCAGCCACTCTTGATGTCGGTCTCATAGTCGCCGCGCGTTCGGGTCTGCGCTTCCGCGCGTTCACGCTGCTCAACAATCTGGGCAAAATCGGTCTCGCTCAGCGCGGGGCGGTAGACCCAAGCGTGAATCCGTTCCAGGAACTGCTCGCCCACCCGTGGGTCGCCTGCGCACACGCGCGCTTTAATCATCGCCTGTCGCTCCCACGCCTCCCCCCAGTTTTCGTAGTAGTGCAAGGCAGAGCTGAGCGTGCGCACGAGCGGACCGAACCGCCCTTCCGGGCGCAGGCGCAGGTCAACCCGGAACACAATCCCGCGCCGCATCGACTCGGAGAGGGCTTTCACGAGCATCTCCGCGAGGCGCGTGACCCTCGGCAGTGGGGCGTCGTCCGCGCAGAGGAAAATCGGGTCGATATCGGAACTGTAGTTCAGCTCCCGCCCGCCCCACTTGCCCATGCCAATTACGCAGAGTCCGTGATCCCCTGAGGTGCCTTGCTGTGCGCTTAATTCCTGATGACAGGTCTCCAACGCCGCGCTGACGCACACATCCGCGAGGTCAGACAGCCCGCGCGCGAGGTCGGGCAGCGTCGCTTTGCCCAGCACATCGAGCGCGGTCAGGCGCAGATATTCCTGCTGCTTGAACGCCCGCAAACGATCCAGTTTCATCCAGTAGGTCGTGCAGGGCTTGAGCAGACGGTGCAGATCACGGCGCAACTCGCTGCGCGGGCGCGGGCGCGTTAACAGACGCGGATCCAGCAAAATCTCGCTCAGTTCGGGGGTTTGGAGAATCGCGTCCGTCATATATTGCGAGTGCGCCAGAATCGCCAGCACCGGCAGCAAAAGCGGCGGCGCTTCGGCGAACAGACGGTAGTAAGTAATTGTCGCGCCGAGCGATTCAAGCCAGCGGTCGAAATTGAGCAGTAATCGGTCGGGGTCAGGTGCGTGATGCAGCGCGTCAGCGAGCGTGGGGGCGAATCGTTCGAATAGCTCCGCCTGCAATCCTGTACCTTGCCAGCGTTGCCACAGGCGCAGGGCGCGTTCAGGTTGCTCAAAGCAGGTGGAGTCTATCATCGTTTCGGCGCACGCCCCCGCAAGCCGCCGTAGGAGACGCTGCACATCCGCCCGCAACGACGCGGCGCTTGGTTCAGACTTGTTCGCCCAGCGCGCGCAGGCGGGCTTTCGCGCGTTCCACCGCGAGGCGCGCCTCCGCCAGCTCCTCTTCCGAGAGCGGTTGGCTCAGCACTTCCAGCGCACGGCGCAGGGCGACGCGGGCGCGGTCGGGGTCAATCTCGTCCGCCAGCTCCGCGCCGTCCGCCAGCACAATCGTGCGGTCGGGTAGCACCTCCGCGAAACCGCCCAGCACCGTGAACTTGCGCGTCACGCCGTCCGCACGGCGATACTCACCCACGCCGTACTGCAGCTGCGCGAAGAAGGGCATGTGCCCCGCCATCACGCCGAAGTAGCCCTCGCTGCCCGGCAGGCGCACATGCACCACGCGCTCTTCCAGCACCTGTCTCTTATACACATCT
>JAOAFW010000153.1 GCA_026416065.1 Fimbriimonadales bacterium | reverse complement strand
CGTCCGCTTCATGGATGAGCCGCGCGCGCTCTACTTCAGGCAGAGCCTCTGGATGGAGACTCAGGCGTTCGGGGAAACTCCTCAGAGCCGCCTCCGCCATTATCTGGGGATAGTAGCGCTGCCACGTCTGCTCCGGCGTCTCTTTGGGCAGGGGTGCGAATCGCTCCTGTATAACACGGGAGAACCGGGCGACCATCTCGCCCGGCGACATCGCCAACAACCGTTTGACTTTCCAGCGGAGTGAACTCATAGGCGAATCCGCAGCGTCAAGAGTGTACCTGAAATTACAGGTATACTACTCTTGAGGAGATTCCAACTATGACTGACGAACGCAGTTTCTTGGATGACCCGCGTCCTGAGGGGCGTGAGCCAATTCCGGCGGAGCGTGTACCGATGCTGATTGGCGTGTTTGAGCAGATGGAGGCGGTGTCGGTGGTGCTGGCTTTTACCGTGCGCGCAGAAGGTGTCATGCAGAGCGACGCAACCTTCGGCGTGTGGATTGACGAATCGTTGCCTCACGAAGACAAGGTGGAAACCCTGCGCCAGCTGGCGTCTCGGCTCCACCCTATCGTTAACCCTGATTACTATCTGGATTTGATGCTCATCACCCCGCGCGACGCGATGCTGTGGCAAATGGCGACTGAGAACGGCGACCCCATCTACGCCCGCGATGAGGAAGCCATTCAGGGACAGATCGCCTTGATTCAGTCCTTGCCGCCCATTAGCGACGATGAGCGGGATATCGATGTGATGCGCGTGATGTAAAATGGGCACTACAGCAGGGACGCCAGCGCTACGGTACGCCGGCGTCCCGCCGATGAAAGCGACTTGATCGCACAGGCGTCGTAACGTCGGGTCATGCCGACGAAATTGCAGCCGATCGCTCGTATAACAATTAGGGATGTCTTTTATGTACGCTCTGGAATTTGAGCTTCCCGAACTGGTCGACACGCTTATCGAGAAGGTGCGCGACTACGCGCCCGAGGCAGATACCTCGCGCATTGTGGAAGCATACCTGTTTGCGGAAGAGCGGCATCACGGTCAGAAACGCAAAAGCGGGGAGCCCTACATCACGCACCCGCTGGCGGTGGCGCTCATCTTAGCGGACCTGCAGATGGGCGTCAACACCGTAATCGCAGGGCTACTCCACGATGTACTGGAAGATACCCCGACAACCCCAGAGGAACTGGAGCAGCGATTCGGTGCAACTGTCCGTAAACTGGTGGAGGGTGTCAGCAAACTGCATCATTCCGAGCGCAAAATGGAAATCTTCAACGAGGCGAGCAGGCGACGCCTGAGCATCGCCAAAACCGCCGAGAACCTGCGCAAACTCCTACTTGCAGTCGCCGATGATCTGCGCGTGATGATTATCAAGCTCGCCGACCGCCTGCATAACATGCAGACCTTAGACGCCATGCCGCCTGAAAAGCAGATCCAGATTGCCGCTGAAACGATGCAGGTCTATGCCCCTCTCGCCCACCGACTGGGGATTTACCAGATCAAGGCACAACTGGACGACCTCGCGTTCAAGTATCTCTACCCACAGGAGTATCGCGAAATCAGCCAGAAGGTCGCACAAACCCGCGCTCAGCGTCAAAAAGAGGTACAGGAACTCATCACCATCCTCAAAGACCGCCTCTGGGAGCGTGGAGTACGCGCCGAGGTGATGGGACGCCCGAAACACCTGTGGAGCATCTTCAACAAGATGAAACAGCAACAGATCGACTTCAGCCAGATTTATGACCTGATCGCTCTGCGGGTGCTGACTGAGACCGTCGAAGAGTGCTACATGGCGCTGGGAATTGTGCATGAACTCTGGCGCCCCATCCCTGCCCTGTTTTACGACTACATCGCCGCGCCCAAGCCAAACGGCTACCAATCTTTGCATACTAAAGTCATCGGTCCCAACGAGCGCACGCTGGAAATCCAGATTCGCACATGGCACATGCACCAGGTCGCCGAGTACGGCGTGGCAGCGCACTGGCGCTACAAGGAAGGACAGGACCAGAAGCCAATCCAGATACCTTCCTTGCAACAGCAACTACGGGAGCTGACCGACGCGCGAAGCAATCTCGAGTTCTTGACGAGCGTGTTCCGGGACATGACCGCCGACCAGGTGTTTGTGTTCACGCCGCGCGGCGATATTATCGACCTGCCCGAAGGCTCGACGCCCATCGATTTCGCTTATCGCATCCACACGGAGGTTGGGAATCGCTGTGTGGGCGCACGGGTGAACGGGCGCATCGTGCCGCTGGACTACAGACTGCGCACGGGCGACATCGTGGAGATTATCACCCGCCAGAACGCTCAGCCCAGCTACGACTGGATGAACCTCGTGCGGACTTCCAGCGCACGCAGCAAGATACGCGCGTATTTTCGTGAAGCACGTCGTACCGAGTTTGTTGAACACGGACGCACCCTGCTTGATCGTGAACTGGCGCGCTTGCGGATTCCGTTGTCGCAGTTCCGCGAAGCACTGCCCGAGGTACTTAAGTCGCTCAACCTCCGCAGTGAAAACGATCTCTATGCCAGCATCGGCGAAGGGTTGACCACCGTGCAGGCAGTGACTCAGCGTTTGCGCGCCCTTCAGCCTGCTACGCCCAGTGAGCTGCCCTCCTCTTCGCAGGCATCCGCGCTTGCAGGGCGTGAAATCCGCGCGATGCAAATTGAGGACGCTGACGGCTATATGACCCGGCGCGCCACCTGTTGCTATCCCCTGCCCGGCGACGAACTACGTGGCTACATTTCGCGCGGACGCGGTATCGTCGTACATCGCGCTTCTTGCTCCAACTTACGCGCCCTGGAAGACAAAGAGCCCGAGCGGGTGATGAACATCGAGTGGGTGCCACAGAAAGACCGCGGCTACCCCGTCGCACTGCGCTTCGAGACGCTGGATCGCCCCGGCGTGCTGGCAGACATCACCACGATTCTGGGCAGCTCAAACATCAATATCGCCGATGTGCGGGTGCGCCGCAATCCCAAAGATTCAACAGCGGTGATTGACATCGTTATTCAGGCAAGCAGCGCACAGGAGCTGCGTGCCATCACCCAGAAACTCGCTTCATTGGAAGATGTGCTGGCGGTCTCCCGCTTGATGGAGGGCATAGGCAAGGATGCGAGCCGTCATTCAAAGAGTTAAGTGGGCGGAGGTGGAGGTCGAAGGGAATACCGTAGCGTGCATCGAAAAAGGCGCGCTGGTGTTTTTAGGCGTGCATCACCACGACACGCTGGAGCAAGCCCGCTGGCTGGCGCAAAAAATCGCCCACCTGCGCTTTTTTGAAGACGAAGCGGGCAAACTCAACCGATCGGTTCTGGAAATCGGTGGCGCGATGCTGGTGGTGTCTAACTTCACCCTCTACGGCGACTGCCGCAAAGGCAGACGCCCCAGCTTCACCGACTCCGCCCCCTACGAGCAAGGCAAAACGCTCTATGAGCAGTTCTGCGAGCTACTGAGGGCGGAGGGTGTACCAGTTCAAACCGGTGTCTACGGCGCAGAAATGCAGGTACGCCTGCATAACGACGGACCCGTCACGCTGATTGTGGAATCGGAACCCGGATAAGTTAGAATGTGTTAGGGGAGCCTCCTAACGCCGCTAAGAGAAATACAATCAGATACAACGCGATATACCCCAAGCAGCATCCACCCCAGAGAATCGTGCCGATAATCCCCAGAATGCGCCCTGTTTCCACCTGCGAGCGCAGGCTGGGGTCGCCGAAACCGGCATCCAGTTCACGCCGTGCTGTGTTGCCCAATATCCACGCCACAATCCCGAACGGCATGCCCATGCAGGGAAGCACCAGCGAAAGGATACCGAACACCAAGATCAGGGTTGCGTTTGAACTGCTGCCAGACATGGTTTGCTCCTGCTAACGCCCGCTCACCGGCTCTGAACCCGTCAGCCCCTCAAACGACTCGCCCGCGTGGGGGTGAGTCTTGTCTTCGATGGAGGGTCCCCAGGTATCCTGCGCGAAGGGAATCTCTTCGCCGCCCAGCGGAAAGTCTTTGCGCAGGGGATGCCCCACCCAGTCGTCGGGCATCAGAATCCGTTTCAGGTTCGGATGCCCCTCGAATGGGATGCCGAACATGTCATAAACTTCCCGCTCAGGATAGTTCGCGCCTTCCCAAATGCCTGTAACGGAGGGCACGCTCTCTCCCTCGTCCACGCGCACTTTCAGAAAAATGCGCTGGAAACTCACGGGCGAATAAAGGTTATACACCACTTCGAACCGCTTAGGCTTCTCTCCCTTCTCCCAGTAGGGCAGCCAGTCGAGCGCGGTGACATCGCTGATATACAGATAGCTCAGCTCGCGGTCGTCGCGCAGCAGGCGGCATACATCGAGCAACCGCTCCTTTTTCACATACAGCCATGTGTCGCCCTGAAACTCGTACACTTCCTCAATCGCGTCGGGGTACTGCGCGGCGATTTTCTGGTACTCGATGCGTTCGCTCATCGGCTCTCTCCTGTCAGGGCGGCAACGGGTTCAGGTTTCTCAACCGCAAGCTGTGGCGCAGGCTTCAGGCGACGATGCTCCACAGGGTCTTCCCAGTCCAGCGCGCCCTTCTTCCACTCATACAGAAAGCTCACCAATAGCAGTAGCGTGAACACGCCCACCACGCCAATCGCAAAGCTACGCACATCGTCGGGCATATCGTGCAACGCCACGAAAAACGGATACAGGAACGCAATCTCCTGTCTCTTATACACATCT
>JAOAFW010000048.1 GCA_026416065.1 Fimbriimonadales bacterium | reverse complement strand
TTGCAGGGGCGGACCATGAGGTATACGACTGGCACGGCTACCTGCGTGCGCTTACGGGCGTCACGCTGATAACCCAACCGACCCCGGAGATGGTCGCCCTGCTCGGCGAGGTCTGTGAGCAGACCCTCAGCCCCCAGAGCTATTTCGGCAAAGTGCGCGGCTCCATCCGATTCCACAACGCGCTGGCACAGAGCTTCTGTCGCTGGAGTATGGACGGCTTGACGCCCGAACTCCTGGAGCAAGGATCAGCTACCACCGCGCGTCTCTACGCGCACCTTGCCGAACTGGATGATGACGCCCTGCTTGAAGAGTGGGAAACCAAGACGACCGAACTGGCACTGCTTTGGCAGGCATGGCAGAATGCGTTGCAACACTCAGGACAGCCAGAGCCAATCCGAGTGCGCCAATCACTCCTGAATGCCTTGCAGTACCTTCCCGACGCGCCCCCCTTCTTACTGGCAGGACTGACGGAACTCACGGTCGTTGAACTGGAAGCGTTGCGCATTCTGGAGGACAAGACGCAGGTGGCGCTGGCATTGCTCTATGACGCGGCATACCCTCAGCGGTACGCGCCAACCGACAGAATCCGACGCTTGCTAAGCCAGTGGGGCGTCCGCATAGAGGAAGTGCAACTGTCCGAGCAAGAGTTCAGCGTCATGCCGGGCAGTCCGGAGAGCCATCCCGCGACTCCAGCCCCCGCCACGATACTGGATACGCCTAACCCGCTCTATGAAGTGGAGACAGTCGCAAGGGAGATTTTGAGATTGCATCACGAGGGCGTTCCGTTCAGCGAGATGGCGGTGCTGCTGCGCCAGCCCGAGTCGCTCATAGAGACGCTGGAGGTGATTTTCAAGCGGTACGAGATACCCCTGCAAGGAGAAGTGGGGTTACCTTTAGAACGGTCATGGCGAGTGCGATGGCTGATGAAGGGGGTGTGCCTGCTGCTGAATGTGGGGTCTGGAGAGGACTGGTTGCACTGGTTGGAGCATCCTCAGCTTGAGCTGGATGCAACCGCGTTGCGTCGCTTGCGTCGCGCGCTTCGGCGTCACATGCCCGCCGCGCTCTGGCTGGAACGCGCACAGGGACACGCCTCAGAGCCGGAACTGCAACGCCTGCTGAGCGAGCTGAATACGCTCCGCCAGACACTCCCTGCCGACCTGCCGCAAGTCGCGCGACGGCTCA
This sequence comes from Fimbriimonadales bacterium, assembly GCA_026416065.1. Lineage (GTDB taxonomy): Bacteria > Armatimonadota > Fimbriimonadia > Fimbriimonadales > GBS-DC > GBS-DC. The sequence continues at coordinate 6,040 of JAOAFW010000048.1, read as the reverse complement.
TTCTGAAACTGCTCGGTAGTACCACGACCGAGCGCGATGCAGACCTCAGCGAATGGCTCCGGCTTATCGACGCTTACGGACGCGCATGGCGGCGGTACTCAGCGCAGCAGTCGGTGGCACTGCTGGAACGGCTGGTCAGCGGCGCACGCGCTCCGCGCAAACTGGGCAGCGACGGCGTGCGCCTGTTGCCGATGGAATACGCCGATTTCGTCGGCGCACGCACCGTGTTCGTGCTACAAGTGCTGGAAGGAACCTTGCCCCGTCGCCATCCCGACGACCCATTCCTGCGCGAGGTGGAGCGCACCGCGCTCAACCAAGCCCTGCAGAGCGAGGGGGTGTATCTGCCAACTCGAGCGGACTACCAGGCAGGCGAGCCGATGCTGTTCCAGCGCGTGCTGCAGACCCCGCAGGAGCGGCTCTACCTTAGCTACTCCCGCACACAGGGCGGCGACAGCGACGCACTGCCCTCGTTCTATCTGGAAGAACTCAAAGCCGAATGTGGCGACGCTGTCCAGACCCGATTCTACAGCTTAGAGCAGATAACGCCCGCTCCCGAAGCGTGTCTGCACCCTTACGACCATACCCTGAGCCAGCCCATCGAGTACATAGAGCCCGCCCTGTCAGTGCGCCGGAGCGAACTGCGCAACCATATCGCCCAGACGGGGCGACGGTTCAGCGTGACGGAGCTAGAGACTCTCGTGCGCTGCCCGTTTGAGCATTTCGCGCGCTACCTTTTGCGATTGCGCCCGGCGCAACGCGAGTTAAGCGTGCGCGATGTAGGCAGCCTCACGCATGCCGCGTTGTGCCGCGCGGTGCGCCACCCTCCACAAAGCCATCAGGCTCGCGACTGGATCGATACGCTTACGCATCAACTGCAAGCGGTCTTAAGTGGGGGCGCGCCCGATTTGCCCGACTGGCAGGTGCAGGTGCTGCACGCGCTGGCGCAACGGCTCTTGCGCCGGTTCGGGCTGCGCGAGCCACTGTATCAGCAACATTTCGATTTACAGCCATTCGCGTGCGAATGGGCGTTCGGCGGCACTGACGCCGACGACGAGGAACGCACCCTCACCGAGCCGCTGCACAATCAGCAGGAGCCGCGCGCGATTGCTTATCGGCTGAATAACGGACAGGAGATTCGGCTGTGCGGAATCATTGACCGTATTGACCTCAGCGCGAATCGGGATGTCGCACTGGTGATGGACTACAAGCTGGGCAACGCGCCTTCCAAGCGCGATTTTGTGGAGGGACGCGCGATACAAGGGCTCCTGTACCTGCATGCTGTAAAGACGGTATTGCCCGACGCGCAGGTCGTGCTGGCATATGATCAGTTGAAGTCGGCGCGGCGGGTACGCCTCGTGCCGAACCAGACGCCTCTGGTGCAGCGGTTCCGACGCATGGAGCATGAGGAGCCGGGCGACTGTCAGACCGTGGGCTTGGCGCAGTGGCGTCAGGCGGAGCAGCGACTGCGCGAGTCGCTCACCCGAGCGATGGGGCTGCTGAGCGCGGCGCATATCGAGCCGACACCGGGCGACCACTGTCGCCGGTGCGCGTTTGGGGATTTGTGTCGGCGAGCGCAAAGGTAATCTTCATCCGCAGAACACGGGAGCGATGTTGGGAGCCTTGTTGTAGCGTTGGCGTCCCCGCCGACGGGGGAGCGATGCGTGAAACTGAGTCGTGTTATGGTTTTGTGGCGTACACCACACGCTCTGCACCACTGTAGTCTCGTTGAATCTGGGGGTGAGGGAAGCCCCAGCGCGGCAGATATTCCGCCAAGAGTGGCGCGAGGCGCGGGCTGGTCTCGAACGCCAGCAGCCCCGACGGTTTCAAAGCGCGCCGTGCGCCCTGCGCGATTCGGCGATAGGGCTGCAGTGGGTCGTCCGCAGGCACGAGCAGCGCAGCGCGCGGTTCGTAGCGCGTAATCTCAGGCTCCAACGCATCCCATTCGTCAGGCAATACATAGGGCGGGTTGCTCAACACCGCATCGACCGTGCCGGGACGCACCATATTGAGCCAGTCGCCCTGTGTGAGCAGCAGGCGCGTCTGGAGACCGAACTTGCGCCGGTTGATCTGGGCGATATGCAGGGCGCGGCGGCTCCGATCGATGCCCACGCCGAGCCAGTGGGGCGCATTCTGGAGGCAGGCGATGGCGATGGCGCCGCTGCCGACGCCGGCGTCTACAAGCATGGGGATACCCGCGCTGCGTCCTGTTCCACCAGCCCATCGCAAAAACAGCTCCACCAGAACCTCTGTCTCTGGGCGCGGAATGAGAACACCCCGCCCGACGGTGAATTCCAGACCGTAGAACCATGCACGGCGCGTAATGTACGGGAGTGGTTCACGACGGGCGCGGCGGCGCACCCAGCATTCATAGCGGCGTCGCTGAGGCACGGCAAGTGGCGCGTCGGGGCAGGCGATGAGCTGCGCCCTGTCCCAACTCAGACACATCGCCACCAGAATCTCCGCCTCGCGTTGGGCGTCGGACAGCCCAGCCTGTTCCAGCTGCGCACGCGCCCACGCCAACGCCTCACGCACGGTCATGCAGACCGGTATAATACCGCTTAGATTCTCGGCTAACGAGTTCGCGGCGGTTGGATACACGGGAAGTCGGTGGGAATCCGACGCTGACGCGCAGCGGTGACTGGGGACGAACGCGGCACACATGCCACTGGCAGCAGCTGGGAAGGCGCCGCAAGTAGAGCGATCCAGAAGCCCGAAGACCGATCCAGCCGTGTCTCGCTCGTTCGCCTCGCGGGTTGGGCGAAAGAGCGCGCGTGGCTTTCGGGGCTTTTGTGGCTTGAGTATCCCGCTCAAGCACATTCTGCCACTGCTGCGCCACTTCGTCCCGCCCACATAGCCAACACACTATGTGGAGGGATCGGTATGACGGTACAACGGACTCAAGCGAGCCGCGCACGCGGCTTCACGCTGATTGAGCTGCTGGTCGTGATCGCGATTATCGCCATTCTGGCGGCGATCCTGTTCCCCGTGTTTGCCCAGGCGCGCGAGAAGGCGCGCCAGACCTCGTGTTTGAGCAACCTGCGCCAGATTGGACTGGCAGGGCTGCAGTACGCCCAGGATTACGATGAACGCCTGTTTCCCATTGCTTACGACGACTGGACGCACTACTGGTGGGGTTATGTCGATAGGCAGAACCAGCGCGTGGACACACAGCGCAGTTTCCTGCAGCCGTACATGCGCAACGCCGAAATTCAGGCGTGCCCCTCGTTCCGCGAGAATCGCGCCTATCAATACGGGCTGCTGGGATACGGCTACAACTACGCTTACCTCAGCCCGATGCAGCCGCCAACCTATACCCCGATAGCGGTTTCGCTCGCGTCCATCAAGAGCGTAGCCGAGACGGCGTGGATTGCCGACAGCGCGCAATGGCGCACATGGGGACAGAACGCGCCCGCCTTTGAGGGCACAGGCTTTCTGGAGCCGCCTTCATACAACAACCCCACCTTCCACGGACGACATAACGGCATGGGGAATGTGCTGTGGTGCGACGGACACGCCAAAGCCTTCAAGCCTGCACTGCGCACGGAAACCTCGTACGAACCCCACCGGCAACGCAGTCTGGGCAACATCGACCACGATAGCAACCCACAGACGGATGAACTGATGGATCTGGAGTGAACGGTTCTGTTAGTGAAATCTGGTCTTGTTTTGTTGCCCCACCCCTTGAACCCCTCTCCCGCACGCGGGAGAGGGGCTGGGGTTAAGGGCTACTCATTGCAGTTTTCGCAGCTGCGCCCCGTACACTCGCCGCGTGGGTCGTTCGGGTCGTAATCGGGGCGGAACAGCCACGGATTGCAGCCGTCGTACCAGTATTGACCGGGGCGCCCCTGCGAGTCGTAGAGCGTGTATGGATCGGTGCGGTAGTCGGTGTTGGCAGGGGCGAGCTGCGCGCCGAGCCGTCGCCACTTGGCACTACCGTCCGCGAACACAAATATCGCGCCCTGACTGTGAATCCACATCGAGCCATCCAGCGTGAACATCACGCCCAGCGGGTAGGGGTTGGTGGGCGCGCCCCAAATGCAGCTCGTATAGCCGCAGGGCAGGTTCGGATTGTCGCAGCGCAGGCTGGGGTTGGTGAGCGCGAAGCCCTCCACGCCCGCCTTGCCACGCCCCTCCCAGAGCATCGGTACTGTGGATGCGCTGACCACTGCCGCTGCCGACAGCCCGTGTAATAGCCCGTTGTAGGTGTAGCTTACCTTTGCAGGCGCACGACGCGGGTTCGAGTAATCATTCACGCTGCCGCGTCGCATCGTCGCTGACGGACAAGCATACACGCCGTCGTTTTTCAGGTAGGGTTGTATCGAGTTCGACCAGTGAACCATGTACGCCTGATGGAGCGGGCTGCCGAAGGACACATTGCCCCGCCAGTCGTGGGGTGTGGCGTGGAAGCGACTCCACTGCCATGCGCCCGTCGCGCCCTCGCGCCCAAACCCAAGCGGGTAGGTCTCGTCGTAGTCGCTCTGGTACATCATAAACGCCAAGCCCTGCTGCTTCGCGTTATTCAGACACGCCGTCTGACGGGCTTTCTCCCGCGCCTGAGCGAACACGGGGAACAGAATTGCCGCCAGGATCGCGATAATCGCAATCACCACCAGCAGTTCGATGAGTGTAAAACCATTTCGTGAACGCATGATTGCCTCCTGTACTGAGATTTGCCCTGCGGTGCACCGCAGGGGAGCTGAGTTTTCCAATAGGCGCGCGTGGGCAAGTTGCGCACGCAACGCGCATTCAACTCAGCTCAGCACAGGGGGTGCGCGTAAAGCGTTCGCGCACGGAGCTCGATAGTCTGGGGGCGTAAATGGAGGCTCAGGCGGTGGCGTTGGCAACGAACCCACGATCTGCAGTTCGGGAAGCTTCGTGAGAACACCAACGATATCGATTTTAATCGTGAAATATTCCGCTTTGATGAAAGGGGGTTGCGGCGCAGGCGCGCTGCATACAGGGCATGGCTCACACTCGCACGGGTGGTCAGAGCAGGGGAGCGTGGTCTCTACCGCGCAGCAGGTGAGGGTCTCGAACGCGCGTTCACATGCCTGCAGGCATCCCAACGCCGAGAGCGGCGTCGCGACGCTCAGCCACAGCGCAAGCAGCCAGACCGCCCAACGCGGCGAACGCCCATGCATAACAAAATTATACCACATAATTCGGCGGGCGAGCCACCGAAGCGACTCGCCCGCCCTGCGCAGGCAGTGAGGGTAGGTAGGGAAAGCCGACTATCTGCCCGCGCCGAAGTTGAACAACACGATCAGCAGGTCGGCGTCATCGATAACACCGTCGCTGTTCAGGTCGCCCCAAGGCGTGTCAAAGTCAACATCCGCAACGCCACCTTCGATCATCACCCGCTGGCGCATGGGCAGCGCGCCGTTCGAGAGGATTTCCAGCTCATACCCACCTTCTGGCAATGGGGTATCCAGCACGGCGCGATAACCCACGCTTCCGTTGTCGTCCGTGTATTCCTCCACTTGAAGCGCGTGTTCCTCGACCACAGCACCACCGGGGATGCGCAACCGCGCTGTGATTGCACCACGAGGGGTCGAGTTGAAGTTGATGTGCATGCGCGTGCGCCAGCGCAACGCCCACGCAAGATCCGTGATTTCGCCATTGCAGCCGACCACCGGGTTCACGAATACCGTACCGTTGACAACCGTGAACTTAATCGCGCGGCAGTTGCACACCAGCTCGCCGCTGGCGCAGTTGTTGCACGCCGCATGCCCAGACCACTGGAAGTCGTTCTGCTGTGGACGGATGCTCGCGCTGTCTACTTCCAGGATCATCAGCCAGTATCGCTGCCCGGCGACCTGCTGGAAGTAGGGAGCAGGGAGCCGAGCGCGGAAATGCCACACACGACGCCCCTCACAATCCACGCCCACAAATTGCGCGCTCGGTATCACGCAGGCGGTGTAAAGCGGCTGTCCGTGAGGCGGTCGGCAGTTGGCGTCTTGTCGGAAGATCGAGATCTGGAACGGGCGGTGGCGTTGCAGCGGGTCGCTCAGCGTGCCCCACCACTCCACTGTGTTCACCG
>JAOAFW010000046.1 GCA_026416065.1 Fimbriimonadales bacterium | reverse complement strand
TTTGGCGAGTGGCAGTCGGCGCAGATTGTGCCCTACAGCGAACGCGAGGTGATGCGCTGGAACGGCAACCCCTATCGGCTCGATGGGAGCGACCCGCTCTGCAGGCGCGAAGACGACGGCAGCGCGTTCCTACTGCCCCACTGGATGGGCAGGGATCACCGGTTGATTGAGGAGTAAAGCGTCACTCGCTAATCGAACAGCGCGCCTTGTGCTGGCGTTGGGGGTTCGAACGGCTCGCCCCAGCGCGTTGCGATACCCTGCGCCAGCAGCTGCTGATTGCCTTCGGCGGGCAGGTCCAGCGCGTACACAGGGCGTCCGATTTTACGGGCGATTTTGGCGCACTCGTAAGTGCCGCTGCGCACGGTCTTGCCGTTCCGCTGGCTGAGTTCAGGACCTGACTCGACTACAATCAGAAAATCGCCCAGCGCCGCCACGAGGCGATTGCGCATCATCGCGAAGCTGCCCGACCATGGGGCGTTCGGGTGCAACTCCGACAGGAGCAGCAGCCTGTCTTCGTTCAGCGCGTGCATGAACTCGCGTGCGGCTTGCTGTGTGAGGCGGTGCAGTAGCCCCTGCGCCAACACGCCGATGGTTCTGCCTCCTTGCTCCAGCGTGGTGTGCGCGACTGTGGCGTCCACGCCCTTCGCAAAGCCCGTCACGGTGTGGTAGCCTTCGCTCACCAGCTCGGAGGCGAGGCGTTGCGCTTCTTGGATTGCCCGCTCGGAGGCGTTGCGCGAGCCTGCGAACGCCGCGAAGGGATGCTCCGCCAGCAGGCGCACATCGCCCAGCGCGTAGAGAACCATCGGCGGGCGTAGGTTCTCCGCTGTGCGCAGGGGTTCAGGGTACTCGGCGTCGGCGAGCGTGATCAGGCTGCCCCCCTGCTCGCTCAGGTTGTGCAGAACCATCGCCTCCTGCACCAGCTTCGGCTCCAGCTCCGCCCATTCGGGCTGACGGCGCATAAATGCGGGCAGGTCGTCAGGACGCTCCGCCCAGAACCGCTTGCGCGTCTCCGCCGTCGCGTAGTGCGCAAGGAGTGTCCAATACACCCAATCGTCGCGTGGTTCGAGTTTCATAAATAATCTCGTACTACGATCTCTCCTGCCGATCGAGACCGAACAGCAGGCAATCGTGCCCAAGTGTTGTGTATAAGGCTGTGTCGCTTGCTAAAAGATTTTACCTTCGGAGTAATGATTGGCGTTCCGTAGAGAATCCCTATTGACGTTCCCGCGAGAATCCACGAAATTTGGTACCCCACTTGACAAACCCAGCAAAAATATGGTATCATATGCGTGGGTCATTTGACTTTGTTGCTTCAATAGGTTAATCGAATATGTTTTTTTTGTAAAGACCGGTGAAGGGGAAAATTTAGTCGTATCGGAAAAATTGCTGACTTTTTCCTCAGGGAGCGTATTGCAGTGAGAGTCATGATTCCAGAGCTGTTCGGCTAACGCCGGTGCGGAAGCCTGATACAGGTACAAGCGGCAAAGAAGCCGCGACACTGAAGGAGGCTAACTGATGAAACACACGATGATGTGGCGTATGGTGATGAATACAGCACAACGCCTGACAATTGCGCGAGTGCAGTGCACTGGATGGTTGTTGATTGCGCTCTGTAGCATAGCGTTCATGACCCCGCTTCCAACCTTTGCTCAAGGCAGGCCCGACATCGTATGGATGCGAGGCGGACATCGGGGACAAGTCAACCAGATTGCTTATTCGCCTGATGGTCAGTACCTGGCATCAGCAAGTGAGGACTCCACCATCAAAATCTGGCGGCTCTCGGATGGTCAGCTGGTTCGCACCCTCACGGGACATGCGAGCGGGGTGTTCTCACTCGCCTTCTCCCCCGATGGGCAGTACTTAGCTTCGGGAAGCGAGGATGCCGCGGTCAAAATCTGGCGCGTTTCCGATGGGCAGCTGATACGCACGCTCACAGGTCATGCGGCTGGACTGCGCTCGGTGGTCTTCTCCCCCGATGGGCAATATCTGGCGACGGGTGGACTGGACAACCTCATCAAGCTCTGGCAAACTGCTGACTGGCAGGAAGCGCGCACAATCACCGGACACGCCAGCGGGGTGTTTGCGCTTGTATTCTCGCCCAACGGTCAGTATTTAGCTTCAGGGAGTGGGGACGCATCCGTAAAACTCTGGCGAATCTCCGATGGGCAAGAGGTGAATACGCTGACAGGTCACAGCGGCGCTGTGCGTGCGCTTGCTTTCGCGCCCAACGGGGAATATCTGACGACGGGAAGCGATGACTTGACCATTAAGGTCTGGCGCAGCTCCGACTGGCAAGAGGTGCGTACAATCACAGGGCACGCGCAAGCCGTGTTCTCTCTCCGATTTTCCCCTAATGGACAGATTCTGGCTTCAGGGAGCGCGGACGCCACGATTAAGCTCTGGCGCGTTGCGGACTGGCAAGAGATTCGCACTTTGACGGGACATCAGGCGAATGTTTACTCCGTTGGCTTTTCGCCCGACGGGCAATCCCTGGCGTCCGGAAGCTGGGATAGAACTATCAAGCTCTGGCGTGTAGCAAGTGGGCAAGAACTACGCACACTCACAGCGCACAGAGACCATGTGTACTATGTTGACTGGTCGCCTGATGGGCGGTATTTAGCGTCTGGCGGTGAAGAGACCACTGTAAAAATCTGGCGGGCTTCGGATGGACAGCTCCTGCGCACTCTCGAGGGGCACACGGCTGAGCTGCGTCCTGTGGTCTTTTCTCCCGATGGGCAATATCTGGCGACGGGTGGACTGGACAACCTCATCAAGCTCTGGCGCACCGCCGACTGGCAGGAAGCGCGCACGCTCGCGGGACATTCGAGCTGGGTAGTTGCCCTCGCCTTCTCGCCTGATGGTCAGTACCTGGCTTCGGGATGTTGGGACTCCACCATTAAGCTTTGGCGTGTTTCCGATGGACAGGAAATCGGCGTCCTCACTGGGCATTGGTCGCCAGTCCACGTGCTTACTTTTTCGCCCGATGGGCAATATTTGGCATCGGGGAGCTACGATACGACCATCAAGATCTGGCGTGTTGCGGACTGGCAACTAATAACCACTCTCAGACATACCGCCGCACTGCGTGCAGTTGATTTTTCCCCTGATGGTCAGACGCTGGCTTCGTCCGGTTTTGATGGGGTCGTCAAGCTGTGGCGCGTTTCCGACTGGCAGGAGTTCCGTTCGTTCTTGGCGCACAACGATTGGGCACCCTGTGCTTTTACACCTGACGGGCAGTACCTGCTCACATGGAGCGTCAACGCCGAGATTAGGTTCTGGCGGGTCTCCGACGGAGAGCTGTTGCTCACTTACGACCAGGAGACAGGCTGGGGCGTGCGGGGTGTGACGACCCTGAACATTCCCTTTTCCCCGAACGGCGAGTTTTACGCCTACGGACGGGGGGATGCAACGGTGGTGTTAGCGCGCAACCCCTTTTATGCGGGCGTTGTACCGATTGCGCGTTTGAGCGTTGTGCCCGCCTCCGTGCCTGCGGACAGCCAAACTACCGCCACGCTTACCCTCACCTATCGCTACAGCGACGGGACGCCAATCGCAGGGCGCACAATCAGGTTCCGCTCCTCGCGAGGAAACGCCGATGTTTTCTCTTCTGAGATTGCCGTCACGAACGCACAAGGGCAAGCGTCGGTCACAGTGCTTTCGGGAACGCCAGGCGTCTCTATCTTCACCTGCCGAGACGAGACCGCAGGCATCGACTTGCCAGCGGTTGCCCAGGCGTCGTTTGTCGCGCCTGTTGTGTATCCAGTCATTGATTCAATAACCACTTCCCTGCCGATTTCGGGTCCGTTTCCGAACTCAGTACCGTTGCCGAACACGGTTGCCGTGCGCATCGCCGACTGGCGGGGCGCGCCCGGGCGCGTGGAGTTCAACCTGAACGGACAAATCCGCACTGTGCAAGCAACGGGGAATCTCGTGGCGACGACCTACGACATGGGAAGTGACCTGCTCCACAGCCCCTCCGGGCGATGGAATGAGCTGCGAATCACAGCGTATAACGCGCAAGGGCAAGCATCGGAGGCGCGGGTCATCCGCTGGTTTGGCTTGAGTTTGCCGCCGTCGCTTCAGCCCAGCTACTGGCACCCTGGCTTCGGCGGTAATCCGCGCGTGCGCGTGGGACTGGACGGCGTGGAACTAATCTTTTATGTCCGATGGCCCCATCAAGCTGTCAACGCTGCATCCCCGGTACCTGCGCCGTTCCCGTTTATGTCGAATACAACTTGGGGACATACCACTGGACAGTTTGTGGCAGAGGGGCGAGATTTTCTGGAACCCATCTCCTATCCGAGTTCAAGCGTGCAGGGAACCGCATCCGTTCGGGCGCTGGGTGGACTGAGCCACAGCGTCTATCTGGCGAACTTCGGATGGAATGTGGGCGGAACGCTTTACGGGCAGTTCCAGTTCCTGCCAGAATTTCGGCTCCAACAGCTGCTGTTAGGGTTTCAGGCAGGTGTGGTGATTGAAACGCCCGATCTTCTGCCTTTCATTCCTGGGGCGGGGTTCCTCACGCCTTACTTAGACCTGTACGGACGCTTCTCTGCATCCGCCAACGGCGCGATACGCTTCGGAGATAGTTCAAGCGTCTTCGGTTTCCAGCAAGGCGATTTGACGCTGAACTTCGCGCTCGCGCTCATTCTCGGTCTTGACAGAGCGTATGCTCGCTGGGTCAGCGCCGCTATCTGGGGCGGCGGATCGCCCTTCGTCTGGCTGCAATATCCAGGCAGCCAACAAAACGCCGCCTACTTTTACGGGAATCCATACATCCATCAGGTTGGCTTGGGGCTTTATATCGGTGGGTATGTACAGGTGAGAATCTGGTTCCTGCGGTTTCGATGGGACTTCACTTTGCTAAACCACCGCTTCGTGTACCCCAACTACGGGTTCGGCGGCTACTTGGGGATGCCGAACTGGCTGGGCGAAATCACGGGCGAATGGGAGGAACCTGATAGGAGCTATCTAACAAGGCTGTACCATCAGGTAGTTGCGGACAGCCAGATATTCCCCCAGGATGATAACTGGGATGTGCGCGAACAGGAACTCATCCAGAATGTGTTTCCTTCCGCCGAGCCTGCATTAGTCTGGCGAGACAACCGCGCTGTAATCGCCTATGCGTATGATGACCCTAACCTTCCTGCGCACCAGTCCACCGAGCTTCGCGCGCTAATGCAACAGTCCGACGGCGGGTGGCAGGATACGCCCATCACGCAGGATACCGCGCTGGATAGCCAGCCCACACTTGCCGTCGACGCAAGCGGCAACCTGATCGCCGTGTGGACGCGCATGGAGAATGTGAGTCCCGAACCTGACCCCAACCTGCGCCTGCCGAAGGGCGAGATTGCTTATGCAATCTACAATGCGCAGACAAGCACATGGAGCGCGCCCACGCTGCTTACGCAGGACGACAGGCTCGACATGAATCCGCAGATTGTGAAGGGAGCGAATGGGCAGCTCTATCTGCTATGGCTCAAGTCGCCCGATAATGTGTTCCCGACGGATTTCACCCAGACGAGATTGCCGCACACCGACATCTACATGGCGCGCTGGAACGGAACCGCGTTCGTGGAGGTAGAGCGAGCAATCTCCCGCGCCGACACGCTGGAGTCTGCGCTGACAGTTAGCAGCGACGGGACGCCCCTGCTTGTTTGGAGTCGCGACGCCGACGGCAACCCTGAAACCCGCGACACGAAACTCTACTACAGCTATTGGAACGGCTCTGGCTGGACGCCGCCGCAACTGGTGTGGAACAACCCGCTGCCGCTGAGCAGCCCTGCGTTGGCGATGGGCGCGAATGATACACCCGTGCTGTACTTCGTGCGCAGCGAACTGGCGCACCCTGAGTTTGTAGACCACAAGCAGGAAGAACTGCTGGTAACCAGCTTCACGGGTTCAGGCTGGCGCACGCCTGCATCCGTGGCTCGCGCTGATACGCTGGGTGAGCTGGGAGTCATCACACAGCCTAAAGGGCGCGTATCGGCGATGTGGACAGCAGCATCGCAGGGAGTGGCAGACCTCTGGCCGGCAATTTACGACCCCACTGTCGAGTACTGGTCGAACAAGGTACGCCTCACTCAGGACGACCTGACCCATGAGCAGCAGGTATTTGCGGCGTGGGATCCTGCGGGCAACCCCTCGGCGGTCTACATCAAGCGACGACTTGCTACCGAAGAGCGCGAGGTGGAAGACGACGCGGGCAACCGCTATCCTGTTCAGGTGGTTGTACCTGCGCGCGCCGATTTGTATCTGCTGTCGCATCGCCCCAAGCCCGATTTGACCATCAAGGAGGGCGACTTGACTTTGCAACCTTTCAATCCTGGTCCAGGACAACAGGTCACGATTCGTGCGCGGGTATCGAACCTGCGCGCGTTGGGAGCGCGGAATGTGCAGGTACGCTTCTATGACGGCGACCCCGACGCGGGAGGAACGCCTATTGGAACCGTGCGGGCGACGCCTGACCCCATCGTTGGTGGAAGCTTCGGCACTGCCGAGCTGAACTGGACGGTTCCCACCGACGGACGCAGCCATGTGCTGTGCGCGCGGGTAGACCCCGATAACGCGATTGCCGAAACGAACGAAACGAACAACACGGCGTCCTACCCGATTGCGGTGTTAGACCTGGAAGCAGTTGCGCCTGTGGTGGAGCAATACCTACCTGATGGGCGTCTGATGTTGCGTTTTGGCGTGCGGAACCCGTCGCTCGTTTCGCCCTCGGACGGAGTATCGTGGGAGCTGCGCCTAAACCGCGTGGATGGCGCAATCATTGCGCAGGGCACAACGACCGCGCCCGCCGCGGGACAGACCAGCGAACTGAACTTCCCTTGGAATCCGAACCTGAACGTGGGGCGGTACACGCTCTATCTCGTGATTGACCCCGAAAATCGCTTTGCAGAAGAGAGCGAGACGAACAACACGGCAAGCAGCGAGGTTGCGCTCCTGGCAGATCTGGTAGTGAACCCCGCGCTAACGAACGCTACGCGGAACGGGCTACAGGTGCAGCTGAACACAACTGTCCAGAATCTGGGCTGGGCGGACGCGCAGAATGTGGCAGTTCAGATTCTGGATGCGCCCCCTGGCTTGGGAAGCGTGCTGGCAAGCAGCGCGATAGCGAGCCTGCCGCGCTACGGCAGCGCGTCGTTGAACCTGAGCTTCACGCTGCCGCGCCGAGTCTCCCGCCTGTGGGTGGCAGTAAACCCCGACGGCGTGATTGAGGAAGTGCGCCGCGACAATAACGAGGTGATCCTGAATCTGTCGTGGCAATCAGGCGATGCAGACGGCGACGGCTGTGTGAACGACGCCGACCTGTTGCTGGTGGTGTTCAACTTCGGCAGCCGTCGGCTGGCGGAAGATGTGAACCGCGACGGTATCGTGGACGACGCGGACTTGCTGGCAGTGCTGTTCAGGTTCGGTCAGGCTGGCATATATCGTGAGGACATAAACCGCGATGGTGTTGTGGACGACACAGACTTACTGGCAGTGCTGTTCGTCTTCGGGCAGCCCAGCGTCGACTCCTTGGCTGACCTGAACGACGACGGCCTGGTCGATGACGCCGACCTGCTGGAGGTGCTGTTCAACTTCGGCAGCGGTTGCTAAGCCATCACAGAATACGCACGAACAAGGGTCGTCCCTGCCAAAGCAGGGACGACCCTTGTCTGTTCCAGATAGCTTAGTTTTTCTCACAAATCCCCCCTGTGTCGCGTACGCGGGATGCAGAATGCATACAGCGCGCCCGCGCCCGCCTGCTTG
>JAOAFW010000018.1 GCA_026416065.1 Fimbriimonadales bacterium | reverse complement strand
GTGTATAAGAGACAGTCCATAAGGTGTGACGACAATCCGCGCCCCTGCAACACCCGCTTCCAACGCGGCCAGCCCCGGCGTTTCCAGCAGCGAGGGGAGCGCGAACACGCGACACGCAGCGTATGCGCTTGCCAGCAAGGGGCTATCGTGTGGCAGCGCCGGCAGAAAATGGACATTCGCATCAGCGACACGCTGGCAACGCGCCAGGTACTTCTGTGCGATGCACTCGCCCACGATGACAAGAGGGATGCCCGTGCCCCGCAACGCTTGCACGAGACGCAGCTGGTTCTTGCGCCGCTCAATCCGCCCCACACACAGTACGAAGTCGCCCTTAACGCTGAACGCTTCTCGAAACAGGCGCGGGTCGCCCTCCGCAAATCGTGCATCCACACCGTTGGGCACAACGAGAGTAGGCGTCGCGACGCGAAAATAGCGTCGTACTTGCTCGGCTTCCGCCCGCGTGTTGGGCAGCAATAGTTGCGCACTGCGCAACAGGGCGCGCTGCGCACGCCAGCAGCTGCTCCGCCTAACGCCATACGCAGCCCATAACACCTGCAGCCGCTTCGTCCAGGTACTCACATCCTTGAAAAAGATAGGCGAGACCACGACGGGCGTTCCACGCCGCTGATATAGCTGCACTGTGGGCAGGTACTCCGGGAACAGCCCAAACACATGCAGCAAGTCTGCCTCAGGCGACTCGTTGAGCGCAGCGAACTCAACCGAGACGCCTAAATGCTGCAGCGCCTGCGCCGTTTTTAGCGCCTGTATCTGCGCGCCGCTGAACCAAGGATCCGAGTGAAAACGGCGCAGAAACGCTACACGCATCTCGCCGGCTCCTGGAGTAATTGCTGATAGACCTTGAGCGTGCGCTGCGCGACACGCTCCCAGCTGTAATGTGTGAGCAGATGACGACGCTGCGCATCCGGGTCATGGGGGCGGTTCCACGCCTGTTCCAAGGAGTCGCGTATCGATTCGACAGATCTCGGTTTGGGGTAAATGGCGTGTCCGCCAAAATATTCGCGTGCGCCCCCAACAGGGGTGACGACGATTCGAGCGCCCGCCACACCTGCCTCCAGCGCCGCGATGCCGGGTGTTTCCAGCAGGGACGGTAGCGCGAACACACGGCAAGCGGCATACGCACTCGCTAACAGAGGATCGTCATGCGCCAACGGTGGAAGAAAGCGCACCAGACCTTTACCGACCTCCAGACACTGCTGGTAGATGCGACGTGAGGCAATCTGACCGATGATTATAATCGGCACTCCTAACGCTTGCGCCGCCTGCACCAAACGCAACTGGTTTTTGCGATCCTCAACACGCCCTACATTCAGGACGAACTCCTCCTGAACGTTCAGCCGCTCTCGAAAGAGGCAGGGATCTGCCTCTGCAAAACGCGCCTCCACCCCGTTGGGAATGACCTCAATTCGGTGGATGGGAATATTGAAAAGTCGCTGTAGTTGTTGCGCTTCTGCGCGGGAATTCGGCAGGAGCATGTCGGTTAGCCACAAGAGCTGAAAACGAGAACGTCTCAGCTGCTTCAGTCGAGAAAGCGTCATCCAGCGCAGTGCACGCCATACAGCAGTGGGGGTGTTGAATCGCTGGTAGAAGATTGTGGAGAGCACCGTCGGGATATGTTGCTGACGACAGTATCGCGCCAATGGAGCAAAATGCTCGTACATGCCGAAAAAATGCACGAGGGAACCGACGTGAGTAGTTCGAGGCGTGAAGAAGTCAACTTCCATGTTGAACGACCGGAGGGCGCGTGATGTCTGCTCCGCCTGAGTCTCTGCTCCGCCGTACCAGAGCCAGCCGTCATAGCGAGTTGCGAAAGTGACTTGCATGGGGTTGCAAAGAGGATATCAGAGCGTGAACACCGTTGAGCACTTCTGCCGTCGTAATGGACGCCATGCACTCATGCCCCAATTCGCAACGACTGGATTTGTCGATGATGATATGTTTATCGCCGATGGGACCGTAGCGCCGTGCGGAGGTTGCGCCATACAAACCCACCACGGGCGTTCCAACCGCCGCCGCGAGGTGCGCGGGTCCCGTGTCACCGCTAATCAGGGCGTCTAATCCACTAATCGCCACGATGAGCTCGTCCAGCGTGAGTTTACCCGTCAGTACCAGTGGCTTGGTACGCATCGTTTTCAAAATCCCCTCTGTCAAGGCGAGGTCGCCCGCGCCTCCCAGCAATACGATACGTACCCCCTCTTGTTGCAGGGTATCAGCAACCTGTGCGTAGCGTTCCGGCAGCCACTGCCGCTCGGGTGAACTTGCTCCCGGGTTGATGCCGACCAGAGGACGCTCACCGAGCCAACCCACTTGCGCCAACTTTTCAGGCAGGCTCTGATAGGCTTTCGGGTCAGGGAACAGCTCCAACCGCCAGTCGCTGGTGTCGCATCCCAACAGTTCCACTACTTTGCGAAAGTGGTCATTCATATCGTGTGCGTCAGGATTCCACTCTACGCTGGCGGTGAGCAACTTGCCAAACAGTTTTTTGCGCACGCCATAGCGCTCCGGAATTCGCGCTAAGAAGGTGTGGAGCGTTTTCTCGTCGCTGCGATCCAGGATGACGGCACGGTCGAACCGTCCTTTGTACAGGTTCCAGATGCTGAGTAGTTTGCCCCGTAACCCGCGGGGACGGACGCGCACCCATACCTCGTCTACATAAGGACAATAGCGCAGCAGTGAGTGTCCCCGCTCGCCCGCCTCGATAATAATATGCGCATCGGGGAAGCGTTCGCGCAGCGCCCGCAGCGCAGGAATGGTGTACACGATATCGCCAATCCCTGTGCGTGCAAACACGAAAATCCGTTCGCGTTTCCCTCTCACAATCGCCCTCGCGCCAATTTAGTGTACCTAATTGGGTACGCGAGGGCGACATGCGAGCGCGATTAGCGCAACGGAATCGCCGCGACGGAGCCCCAGTTGGTCTCCGCACGACGCGACGCAATCAGGCAGTAGCTGCCTTCCCGGTTCCCCGTGAATAGAAGCAGCGGCAAGTAGTCCGAACCGGTTTGGAGGGTCGACTCACCAAACTCCAGTCGGTTGAACGGATTCTCCAGAGTGACCGCGCGGAAGAGTGCCTGAGGCTGTGTGGTACTGTTGGTCTCACGCTGTGCCAGAACATACACATAGTGGGCGAGGCGGTTGGGGCGGCGCACCATCGCGACGGTGGCGTGCCCGAGCGTCTCGTTCTCAAAGATACGCTGCGGATAGGGAGGTAGATTGACACCTGAACGCGCAAGGAAAAGCAGGAGATCGCCAGAGCGCGTGACGACCGCACCCGCTTCATTCTGCGATGCCGAGACAACAGGCGATACAATATCTTCATTGAGGGTGCGTCTCCAGAGCGCGTTTAGCTGATTTGGATTGATGCATATTATCTCCCGACTACCGGCGCGTGCAAGCAGGTAGCGTCCGAAAGGTGTGGGTGCGAGGCTATGCAGGGACTGCGTCGCCACGCGACGCGCCGTGCGGAGACTGCCGGTGAGAGCGTCATACTGCAGGACCCAGCCATTTGCCGTACCAATGTATAAAGCCCGCCCTATAGCCACAAGATTCGTGGAGAACGCGCCGTAGTTTGCGGGAGCGGGTGCGCTTTGCCCGGTGCGCACCCCATCGTCTCGTATCGCATAGATGCGCCCGTCGCTCCCTGCCACATAGAGCCGCCCATTGAATACCAGTGGCTCTAAATCCAGACGCGGCGACACCCCTGCAGGGAATTGAACCACGAAGAACGGATCGCTGCTGGTGTTATTGGCGACCACCTGTTGCAGATCAATCCGTAGTAGCTGATTAGCGCGCCCAGTGAACCAACCTGCGCCCAGCAAGACGCTGAACCCTGTGGGTGTGAAACTGCGCAGAACGCGCCCGTAAGCACGGCGCTCGTTCCCTAACGGTGCGCCCTGCTGCGTATTCTCCACAGGGTCGCGAGTCCAGAAGATGTGCGTGTTATTCGTGGTAATATCAGTGCCCATCCACACAAGGCGTCCCTGATACAGTACGGGCGCAACATGTTGCACTTGATTTGCGTAGCACCACGCACGCAAGGAAACCCATGCCGAGCGCACTACACCTGCTGTGAACTCGCTCAGCGTCTGCTGTCTCTTATACACATCT
>JAOAFW010000016.1 GCA_026416065.1 Fimbriimonadales bacterium | reverse complement strand
GATGAACTCATCCGCCTTGCGGGTGTTGGTGACGCGCCCCTCTTTGCCGTCGTAGTAGAGTTTCTCACCGGCGCGGAACGCCGCGTTGCCCAGCAGCACCGCTTCGGTCAGCGTGGTCGCGTATTCGAAGTTGCTGTAGGTTGGGCTGCCCGTTTTGCACGCTTGAATCCACTCCTCGTAATGTCCGGGCGAGGTGGGCAACTTGCGTTCCTTGAGTTCGAAGCCCTCGAATCGCTCTTTCGGATGCAGGCGGTATCGGCTTGCGTGGATGAAGTAGAATGCGCCTTTCTCACCGACGCAGATGACGCCGTTGGGCGCGAGGCTCTGCTCGCCCACCAGTGCGGGATCGGGCTTGAGACCGCCGTCGTACCAGTAGAGCTTCACCGGGGGCTGGTTGCCGCGCGCGGGGAACTCGTAAATCGCCTTACTCGCTTTCGGTCCCGTTTCCGGCATGCGCGGGGAGCCTTCCATTTCCACACTGGTCGGCAAGCCCAGTTCCAGCGCCCAATACGCCGTGTCGATGATATGGCACCCCATGTCGCCCAGCGCGCCCGTGCCGAAATCCCACCAGCCGCGCCACGCGAAGGGGTGATAGCCGTCGTGATAGGGACGCTCAGGCGCGGGACCCAGCCAAAAATCCCAGAACAGGTAGGAGGGTACCGGCTTAGAGCCCTCCGGACGCGGGATGCCCTGAGGCCAGATGGGGCGGTCGCTCCACGCATGCACCTCCCGCACGGGACCAATCACGCCCGAACGGATCACTTCCACCGCGATGCGCAGTGGCTCGCTGGAGTGTGCCTGATTGCCCATTTGCGTGGCGACTTTCGCCTTGCGCGTCGCCTCGCGTACTTGGCGCGCTTCCCACACGGTATGAACCAGCGGCTTCTCGCAGTAGACATGCTTGCCCAGTTGTAAGGCAATCATCATCGGCAGAGCATGCGTATGGTCGGGTGTGCTGACGACCACCGCGTCGATATCCTTCTGGCGGTCGAACATGCGCCGGCAGTCCACCCAGAGTTTCGCATCTGGGAACACCTTCGCGGCGTTGCTCAGATGGTTCAGGTCGACATCACACAAGGCGACGATGTTCTCGCCGGCGACGCCGCGCAGGTTATCCCAGCCGCGCCCGCCGACGCCAATCACTGCGATATTGAGTTTGTCGTTCGGCGACTGCCCCTTTGCCCAGCTCTTCAAGAACAGCAAGCCTGCGCCTGCGCTCAGGCTCTGCTTCAAAAACTCCCGCCGTGTCGTCTTCCGTGCCATAGGAGTTGATTTCGCGCTCGCGCGCGTGATTCCTGCAAGGTATACTGAGCAGTCGGTACAGAATTGCGAAGCACAAAAACGTTGTGGCTATGGACGGCGCTTTTTCTCGTAGCGTTGGGCGTGCGGCTAATCGGCATCGATTGGAGCTTGCCTAACGCTGAGCATTACCACTCTTATCACCCCGACGAATGGCTGATTCTGCTGGCAAGCTACTTCACGATCAACCCCTACGCGGGCGAGTTCTTGCCCGGTTTCTACAACTACGGCACGCTGCCGATGTACCTGTGGAGCGTGTGGTTGCACTGGCTCAGCGCGGCGGGCGTGATTGGTGGCTTGCCTGAGAATCCCACGCTGGCGCAGATTGCCGCGTTGCGGGCGGATTTGTATCTATGGGCGCGAGTGCTGGTCGCGCTGATGGGCGC
>JAOAFW010000014.1 GCA_026416065.1 Fimbriimonadales bacterium | reverse complement strand
ACGCCCATCCCCGCCGACGCCGAAGTGATTGACGCCAGTGGACACACGGTCTATCCTGGCTTTATCGACGCTTTCTGCAGTCTTGGCATGCCAGGCGCGGCGAACGACCCCGCCTACGCCAGCTACGAGCGGGGCAATACCCACCCCAACGCGCAGATTCGCCCTGAGCGTCAGGCGACCGTGCTGATGCAGCCCGATTCCGCCCAGCTTTCGCGCTGGCGACGCGCCGGCTTCGTAGCGGCGCACATCGCTCCGCCCCACGGCATCATGAGCGGGCAGAGCGCGGTCATCAGCCTCAACACAGGCACCGCAGCCGAGCTGGTGGTGCTGCCCCAGTACGGCGTGTTGCTGAACCTGCGCGGGCGCGGCGCGTTTGAAGGAGGCGGGGGCTACCCCAGTTCGTTGATGGGCGCAATCGCCCTCGTGCGCCAGACCTTCTACGATGCGCAACACCAGCAGCAGGTATGGCAAGCCTACCTGCGCGACCCCAACGGCAAGCCCCGCCCCGCAATGAGTCGCGCCCTCGAAGCCCTGCAGCCCGTGCTGGAGCGCAAGACGCCCCTGCTTGCCGTCGCCAACACCGCTGAGGACATCCGCCGCGTGTTGCGCATCGCCGACGAGTTCGACCTCAAGGTGGTGATTGTGGGCGGGCAGGAATCTGCCCGAGTCGCCGACGAGCTCAAACGGCGCGATGTGCCCGTGCTGCTGAGCATGGAGATGCCCGAACCCCTGCGTAGTTATGACCCGCTCAGCCCGCCGACGCTCACCAGCCTGCGCAACCGCGCTCTCGCCTACCAGAACGCCGCGATTCTGCAGGAGAAGGGCGTGCGCTTTGCCTTCACCCCCGAAGGCGTGTGCGCCCTTGAACGCCTGCTGCGCACCATCCGCAAGGCGATTGCGAACGGCTTGCCCAAAGACGCCGCCCTGCGCGCCCTTACGCTTGCCCCCGCCGAGCTACTCGGCATACAAGACAAATTCGGCGACCTTGCGGTGGGCAAGACGGCGAGTTTCGTGGTGGTGCGGGGCGAACTGTTCGAACCGCGCGCCCGCATCGAGTTCGTATTCGCCGACGGCAAACGCTTCAAGGCGAGCGAGGGGCACCAGGCTGCTGCTGCGCCCACGCCGCCGTTCAGACGCCCCCGCAACTGGGACGCCGAGAATACCGCCAGCCTGCAAGAAGCCTCCTGCTGTTACCACCACGCGCAGGGCAGCACGCTGACGCATATGCACAGCCACGACCACGAGGCGCACAGCTGCGCTGAGGAATGCACCGATCACCTGACCGCAGGCGTTCCACCACGCCAGGATACACCGCGCGAGGCAGGCATGCAACAAGACGCACCATCGCAGGAGCGCACGGGACAAGGCGGCGCGTCCGATGAGACTCCCACCCTGCCCCGCGTGAAACTCACCCCCATCATGCCCCCGCCTGCCGACGAGCATAACACGTGGCTCATCCGCAACGCAACCGTGTGGACGCTCGCGCACGACAAACCCCTGCCCAACACCGATGTGCTGGTGGTGGACGGCAAAATCGCCGCGGTGGGCAAGAACCTGACTGCGCTCCCCAACGCCCGCATCATCGACGGCACGGGCAAGCACCTCACGCCGGGGCTAATGGACTGCCACTCGCACACAGCCATCAGCGGTGGTGTGAACGAAGGCACGAATGTCTGCACTGCCGAAGTGCGTATTCAGGATGTGCTGAATCCCGACGATGTGAACATCTATCGTCAGCTGGCGGGCGGGCTGACGGGCGCGCTGGTGCTGCACGGCTCGGCGAATGTGATTGGCGGGCAGAGCATCACCGTCAAGTGGCGCTGGGGCAAAACCGCCGACGAAATGATTTTCAAGGAAGCCCCTGCGGGCATCAAGTTCGCGCTGGGCGAGAATGTGAAACGCTCCAATTTCCGCACGCCAGGGCAACAACGCTACCCTGCCTCGCGCATG
>JAOAFW010000436.1 GCA_026416065.1 Fimbriimonadales bacterium | reverse complement strand
GTGTCAGCGGACGACGCCGCACGCGCGGTGCAGTCGGCGTTGGGATCGAGGCATGTCGAGGCGCGGCAGATTATTGCCCTGTCGCCGCAGCGTACAACGCGCTGATAAGACCTGCCAGCCGCGCGAAGTAATCGTTTTCGGGGTCGGGCAACTCCAGCGTATCGGCAACCACGAGGGGCACGTGCAGCAGGCGTGCGACGGTCGCGCCGATGTCGCTCGGTTCGGTGGCAAGCACCATAGCGACGCCCACACGCCTTCCCTCTTCAATCGCACGGCGTAGGCGTTGCAGGCTGGGTGGCTGGTCGTGCCCGGCTTGTAGGCTGCCCAGCGAGCGCATCCCAAGTTGCCGTGTGAGCGGCAGGTAGGCGTCGTGTACGGCGAGGTAGGCTTTGCCTTGAAGCACCGCACGCGCCTCGCGAATACGCGCTTCCATCTGGCGCAACTGCAGCTGCATTCGCGCCCATGCCTGACGCTGCGCCGCGTTCACCAGACCGTCTTCCGTCGCCCAGCGCAGAATTTGCCGGCAGCTCTGACGGGCATAGCGCACATCCAGCCAGATGTGCAGATTATCGGGTGGCGGCTGCAGATGGTCAATCAGCGTGCTGACGGGCGTGCGGCGTTGCAGGGTGCGCGCCAGCGCGTCTAAATATCCCTCCAGCCCGCCGCCAATCGCAATCACGCGCCGTGCTCCCAACGATTGCTGAATCATGCGCACAGTCAGAGGCGTCTCGTGCGCGTCCGCGCTACGTGGCTGAATCAGCACCGCGGGCAGCGTCAGTGCGCGGATCCAGTCGGCAATTATGCCCAGCGTGGCAGCGTACATTTCCTACCCCTCGCGCATCTGCGGGAAGAAAATGACCTCGCGTATCGAGTCGGTGCCCGTGAGTAGCATTGCCATGCGGTCGATGCCGATGCCCAAGCCGCCGGCAGGGGGCATACCGTATTCCATCGCAATCAGGAAGTCTTCGTCGAAAGGATGCGCCTCCTCATCGCCTGCCTGACGCAGTTCGTACTGCTGTTCAAAGCGGGCGCGCTGCTCCAGCGGGTCGTTCAGTTCCGAGAAGGCGTTGGCGACCTCTTTGCCGAAGATGTAGCCTTCGAAGCGACGGGTAAAGCGCGGATTATCTGGCTCGCGCTTGGCTAACGGCGAGGTGTCGATCGGGAAGCCGTACACGAAGGTCGGCTGCTGCAGATGCTCTGCCACGCACTTCTCCAAAACCTTCTCAATAATCCCGCCGATGGTGTCTTTGCGCTCCACATAAATCCCCACCTTCTCAGCGGCGCGGATGGCGCGCTCCAGCGTTTCAAAATCGGCTTCAGTCAGCCCTGTACGTTCCTGTATCGCGTCTATCAGGCGGATACGCTGCCATGGCTGAGCGAAGTCCACCTGAACGCCGTGCATCTCGAAAACCGTTGTCCCGAACACGCGCTCGGCAACGTTGCGGAACAGCGACTCCACCAGCGTCATGATATCTTCCAGGTTCGCATACGCCTGATAGAGCTCGAGCATCGTGAATTCGGGGTTGTGGCGGGTGGAGATTCCCTCGTTGCGGAACACGCGCCCGATTTCGTACACGCGGTCGATGCCACCAATCAGCAATCGCTTCAGATGCAGTTCCAGCGCGATACGCAGCTGGAACTCGCGGTCGAGCGCGTTGTGGTGCGTCATGAACGGTCGTGCTGCTGCACCGCCCGCCATCGGCTGCAATACGGGCGTCTCCACTTCCAGAAAGCCCCGCTC
>JAOAFW010000428.1 GCA_026416065.1 Fimbriimonadales bacterium | reverse complement strand
ATGTTGGACGGGCTGACCGACGTGGCCCGGCAGATTGGCGCAGTGAACACGCTGTTTTGGGATGGCGCGCGGCTGATGGGCGACAATACGGACGCAGAGGGCTTCCTGCGGGCGTTGCGCGAGGGCGGCGTGGAGCCTGCGCACCAAACTGTGCTGATTCTGGGCGCGGGCGGCGCGGCGCGCGCGGTGGCGTATGCACTGCACAGGCAAAACTGCCACCTGATTATAGCAAACCGCACGCCCGAACGCGCTGAGTCACTGGCGCCGGTGTTTCAGGCAAAGCCTGTTCCGATGACGCTGGACGCCCTGCGCCCACTGCTGCCCCAAGTGGACGGCATAGTGAACTGCACCGCGCTGGGCATGACACCCGATACCGACTCCAGTCCGCCCATCGATTGGGACGCGCTGCCCGATGCGGTGTGGGCGTGCGACTTGGTGTACCGCCCGTTGCAGACGCGCTTCCTGCAGTCGGCACAGGGGCGCGGACTGCGAACCGTCGACGGGCTGAGCATGCTGGTTCACCAGGGCGCGCTGGCGTTCGAGCGTTGGACAGGACAAGCCGCGCCTGCGGATGTAATGCGCCAAGCGGCGGAGCAGGCGTTAGGATTGTAGGAACACCCTCCAGAAAGTTCGCGTGTATCGCTTCGCTCGCGCACTGCGCCCCAGTGTGAGGAGTACGCCCCCAACGCCGATGAGTGTGCGCAGCAGCGCGCCCGTCTTGTTGAGGAGCCTGCACACGCGCGCTTGCCAGGCGCCGTGAAACTTGCGAAAGTACCGTTCCTTCCCCTTGTTGTAGTAAATCACCATGTCGGCGCGTTGGGGTTCGCCACTCGCGCCTAAGTGGTGGATGAACACCGCATCATGCACATAGTAAATCTTGCCCCCTGCCTGGCGAATGCGGTGGCACAGGTCGGTATCCTCGCAATAGAGGAAGTAGGACTCGTCGAAGAGGGGGAACGGTCGGCGCAACATGAGACATGCACCCATTACCTGCTCGGTCTCAATCGTGCTGCTAAAGTCCCAATGGGTACGCCAGTAGCCCCCGAACAGGCGCGTGCGCGGGAACGATTTCGCCAGCAAGCTCTGCTCGCAGAACACCGCCCAGAGCGTCAGTTCGCGGGCGCACGAGGGCTGGATTCGTCCGTCGGGATAGCGCAGTTGTCCACCACACGCTGCGGCATCGGGATGTGCGTCCATAAATTGCACTAATCGCTCAATGGCGTTCTCGGTAGTGCGAATGTCGGCGTTCAGGATCAGCGCGTAGCGCCCCGAAGCAATCTGCAAGCCTTGATTGCACGCTGCGCCGAAGCCTCGATTGTCGGCATTGGCCATGAGCCGAACTTCGGGGAAGCATTCGGCGACGATCTGCGCGCTGCCGTCGGATGAGGCGTTGTCGATAACGATAATCTCTAACGCCGCGTTGCGCAAAGACTCTATACATTCCCGCAGCAGTTCGCGCGTGTTGTAGCTAACGATAATTACCGAGACATCGGGTGGGTTAGTCATTGACGAAGGCGAGTCGTAGCTGGTAGGCGTAGCCATGTCGGGTCGGAGCGCGCTCACAGGCAACGACGCGCGCAGTGCGCTCCGCGTCAGAGTCGGTCAAGCCGCGCAGCGCACGAGGCAGCTCGAGGCGAACCTGCGCATTCACAGGAACAGATACCGGTGCAATTAGACGCAACCCACCCATGCTGACATCACGCGCCCAGCCAATCCACTGCTCGTCCGCGCGCTGGAGAGCCACCGAGACCTCATCGGGCAGGGGAATTCGTTCATAACGCCGGCGCTGCGAATGGCTCCATCGGCTGGCAAGGCGAACGCGCAGGCGTGGCTCGGGCTTCACCTCGCGTCCCACAAACTGCACGATGGCTTCAAAGATACCTGCTGGCGTGGTCAGACGCATCTCGGCGAACGTACCAAACTCAAATGAGAGGGGCAACCCGCGCTGTAGAGGGGGTATGAGCAGGAGTGTTTCGCCCTCCGGAACGGCGACGATGGTCGCGTAGCGTTCGCCCTCCACAGTCAACTCCACTTTTTGACCCGGCTCTAACATCGGACAGTGCTGATGAGGGCATAAGCACCACTGTCGCCCCGAAAGGGCAATAAGCAGCCCTCCAAGCAGTGCAAGCCCTAAACCGACCCCCAGTGTAACGGCGTCTATCATGGCTGGCGTTTCGGAAGCGCGTTCTTCGCCGACTCCAGCTCACGCATTGCCTCAATGCGCAGCAAGCTCGACCGCTCTTCCTCCTCCACTTCGCGCAACAGCACAAATCGTGCCATATGCTGCGCCGACTGGGTCAACATCTGGCTGGCGAAGCGGGTATGCACGACCAGCACGCGCGTTGCATCGTTCGGCTGGACAAGTTCCAGCCATCGCCCGATACTCAGTGCGGTTATCACGGCGCGTTCACTGCGTGGGCGCAACTCACTCCAGTTCGGGCTGGGGTTGGTTGCCAACCGACGTAAATCCAATAGCTCGCTGGCGAGGTCCGCCAGCAGCCCGCTGGCAATCTGCAGCCACAACGCCGCACGCTCCTCCATCAGAGGGAAACTTTCCGTCGGTAGACTTTCCAACTCGCGCTTCGCGCCCTGCAGCAGGTAGCGTCGGTACCCTATATCCACGCCACCAAGCGCCTCAACAGGTTGCAGCGTGCGAGCGGCAGCGCTTGGGTCGCCGCTCTCCAGAATCAGATCAAACAGCGTCAGTCTTAATGCAACCGATTCTGGTTGTGCTTTCAGCGCTTCTTGCAATCGGGCAATCGCTGCAGCAGGATTGCCTGATTCACGCAACAGTTGTGCCCACTCCAGCGCGAACCGCTCATCGCGTGGGTTGAGCATCACAGCGCGCTCCAGCTCTTGCTGGGCTTGCAGAGGCAGGCTGATTCTCCTGTACAAACGGATAAGTTGCATCCGCAGGTCTGGATTATCGGGTTCGGCGTTCACCACTGAGCGCAGAGGCAACAGGGCTTCCTGATATTTACCCTCGCGCAGCAGTTTCTCCACAAGTTGTTTGGGTTCTGCGGGGGGTGGGGTGTCCTCGCGTGGGGGTATGGCGGGTTGGGGTGTGCGTATCGGCTCGGCGATTCGGGGCAACTGCTCCCAGAGTTCGCCATCGAGACGCATCGCCACGGTGCGACCCAGCGCTGTCTCTTATAC
>JAOAFW010000426.1 GCA_026416065.1 Fimbriimonadales bacterium | reverse complement strand
TGTACGCCTATCACTATGAGCATCACCCGTTTGATGTCGTCGGCTGGGACGGCTATGTGTATCCGTGGGCGTTCAACATCCACGACTTCGAACCCATCACGGGGCGTATTCATCAGCCGCCGCCTGTACATCAAACCTTTGAAGGACCCGGGTTCGTGGTCTGCTCCTTCTGCCCGCGCATGCTGGACTATCACCCGCAGGCGATTCCCGTGCCCTATAACCACAGCAACCTCGACAGCGACGAGGTGCTGTATTATGTGAACAAGAAGTTCGGCAGTCGGCGCGGGATTGAGGTCGGCTCGATTACGCTGCACCCGTCGGGCATTCCGCACGGGCCGCAGCCGGGCGCGGTCGAGGCGAGTCTGGGCGCAACGCACACCGAAGAGATGGCGGTGATGATGGACACCTTCCGCCCGCTGCAAGTGGCGAAAGCCTCCCTGGAGCTGGAAGACCCCAGCTATCCGTTCTCGTGGCTCGGTGCGCCGATTCAGCCCGACCAGTCGGGCAAGACGGATACCTGGTAGGCAGGGTAATGGTGCCCGGCGTCCGTGCTGGTCGTACCCATCTGCCATGAGTGCACTCAAACCGCGTCAGGAGGCTTTCTATCAGCGTGTCGTGGCGTTGTATCGTGAGGCGGGGATGACACCCCCGTCTGTGAAGTTGGCGGCGCATCTGATTGGTGCGCCGCCTGACGCTATTCGCGCGATGTTGAGACTCGGCATTGAACGAGGCGAGATTGTCGATGTGGGTGAGGGGATTTGCTTTGCGGCTGAAACCCTGCAACGCCTTGCTGATCAGCTAAAAACTTTATCCGCACCCGTGAAAGTGGCACAGGTGCGCGACCTCACGGGGAGCTCACGTCGCTATGCGGCGGCGGCGCTACGGTGGCTAAAAGCGCACGGCGCACTGGGTTAGCCAAGGAGTCAGCGCGTACGTTCGTAAAGCCCAATCCCTTACAAATTGACAAGCAGCCCTTTATGCCCCTACCAGCTTCGCAATCCGCTCGGCGATGACCTCCAACATAGCCTCGTCGGATTCATCGAACGCGCCTACCTCAGTACCGTCAACATCAATTTGCCCCAGAATCTTGCCACTGCTGGGGTGTCGAATCAGCACCACAATCTCCGACCGCGTCTCGAGGTTGCAGGCAAGGTAGTTGCTCAGGGTGCGCACATCCTCGATAATCTGGTTCATGTTCTCGGCGACGGCGGTTCCACACACACCGCGCCCAACGGGGATACGCACATGCTCCGTTGGCGGCCCCACGTAGGGTCCCAGTATCAGCTCGTTGCCCCTGAGCCAGTAGATGCCCACCCAGTGATAGTGCGGCAGTCGATGATGTAGGTACCGCATCAGCTTCTGGAGGCGTTCCGATACAGGCGTATCGGACGCTTCCAGAATCGCTTCCGCTTCTAAAATCACTTCGGTCGCCAGCGAGTCCTCGACCATGGATTACTTACCGCCTCCTGAAGGATTAGACGGTGCGGTCGGCTTTTTGGGCTCCCATTTCTCCAACACAACGGCTTTCTGGATGGTATCGCCGATTTGCACCCGATCGATAATCTCGATGCCCTCGACGACCTTGCCGAAGATAACGTAGTTGCCGTCGAGTCGGGGCTGGTCCTGCAGACAGATGTAGAACTGGCTACTTGCGCTGTCTGGGTCTCTCGCACGCGCCATGCCGATAGCGCCGCGTTTGTGCTTGAGGTTGTTCGGCTCGAACTTGATGTTCCTGCCGGAGCCGCCCGTACCCAGTTGCGGATGCCCCATCGGCAGAGTCTTGGATTGTGGATCGCCCGCCTGAATCACGAAATTCGGCTCAACGCGATGGAAGCGAATCCCGTCATAAAACCCTTCCTTGACCAAATTCAGGAAATTCTCGCAGGTTTTGGGAGCCTCTTTCAGGTCTAACTCGATAACCAGGTCGCCCTTGTCCTTAATGGTCATCTTCACGTAGGCAACCTTTGATTTTTGTTCTTTTTGGCTGGCGGGGGACTCCTTCTTGTTGTCCGCAGGTTGTTGCAGGGGGGTCTGCACAGGGGTTTCGGAAGCCGTTTCGTTGCTCGCCTGAGCCTGCTCAACGGATTGCGATTGGCACGCGCACAAGGCAAGCATCAGCACTGGCAACATCCAGCGACTCAAGACATGCGTTTTTAGGGTCATAGTGCGTTCCTCCTTCGAAGCGACATATTGTACCCCACGCTACACGCTGTTGTTCGGGGCAGGCGAGAGCGACCTCTGAGGCTGGCAGGCATTCCGCACCGCATCCAGCGCACGCTGCACGCCCACCGTCGGCACGACGCCACATCCCTGCGCAGGACGAATGCGCCATTCGTCGCCCTCGCGCACGATATCAATCCAGAAATGTTGCGTCAGGTCGTCTTCCACCACTACCACGCGCGTCATCGCAATCTGGCGTGCGGGGTCGTAGCGCGTTTCCTTGAACACCACATGGACATCCTCGCTGATTGCAGTAGGTTGAAAGTGCGCAGGATCAAAAGTTTTCACACGGTAGGTCTCCATTGGTACATCCTCCAACAGGGGCACTGCGCAGTGTTGCACTTTGCGTAGCGTCAGCTCGTAAAAGCGCGTCTGCCCCTCTGCAAGCCACTTCTGCTCATATTTAGTGTTCACCTGCGGCGGCACGGTTCGAGCAAACGCTGTGAATCCCGTATCGGTGAGGTTGCTCAACACCCAGTGGAAATACGCCTCGTGGTCAGTCAACAGATAGAACTCGCCTTCGTCGTGCAACTTACTGTTGAGCAATTGTAGCTGACGCTGGTCGAACAGGCGATGTTTGTGGTGGTGTTTTTTGGGCCATGGGCAGGGGAACAGCGAATAGATGCGCGTCAAGCTCTGGGGCGGGATGGCGCGCCCCAGAATAGGGCGCGCGTCGCCCAGTAGCACACGCACATTGGTCAGTTCTGAGCCCGCAATTTTACGCAAGGCGCGCTGGATACCTTCCCACTCCAGCTCGATGCCCACGAAGTCGCGCTCGGGATACTGTTGCGCCCGCGCAACCAGGTAATCGCCGCTGCCGAACCCGATCTCGAGTTCCACTGGAGCGTCGCGCCCGAACACTTGCACCCAGTTCAAGGGACGCGCCGCCTCACGCCACAAGATGAGCGGCTTCAACGAGCGATAATACGCACGCACAGGTTAAATTAAACCTCCCTGCACCGCTTTGAGGGCGGCTTCCGTGCGCGAGTTCACCTGCAGTTTATATAAGATGCTGGAGATATAGTTCTTGACCGTTTTCTCCGTCAGGAACAGCTGTGCGGCAATCTCTTTATTGCGTCTCCCTTCCGCCAGCAGGCGCAACACCTCAGTTTCGCGTGCAGTGAGTTCGCACAGCAGATCGGGGGCTTTCTCAACGGCGGTACGCATGCGTTGAAACTCCTGAATCACGCGCTTGGCGACGGCGGGATGGAGCAGTGACTCGCCACGCGCCGCCGCTTGGATCCCCTCGATAATCTCAAGAGTGGGGCTGTCCTTGAGCAGGTAGCCAATCGCGCCCGCTTTGATTGCTTCGAATACATGCTGGTCGTCGCCGAAGACCGTCCAGATGACTATCTGCACTCCGGGCAGAGCGCGTTTGATGCGTCGTGTCGCCTCAATTCCGTTCAGGCGCGGCATCTGGATATCCATCAGGATGACTTGCGGCTCGAACTGCATCGCCATCTGTACCGCCTGCTCCCCGTCACTGGCGACGCCTAACAGGTCAATACTCGCTTC
Source organism: Fimbriimonadales bacterium (assembly GCA_026416065.1). Lineage (GTDB taxonomy): Bacteria > Armatimonadota > Fimbriimonadia > Fimbriimonadales > GBS-DC > GBS-DC. The sequence continues at coordinate 2,225 of JAOAFW010000426.1, read as the reverse complement.
ATCGGTCGCGATGTCTCGGAACGCCTCTTGCAGGCGTGAGTCGTCTTCCGCCAGAACCGTTCTTATGGCTTCCATAGCTCTCCCCGCAGCGGTACTCGTACTATTAGCACCGTCCCTTGACCGGGCGCACTTTGAAGGCTGATTTCGCCATCCAGCGCGTGAATCCTGTCGCGCATGTTGCTTAGTCCCATCCCCTCCAGCACATTTTCGGGTTCGAAGCCTTTCCCATCGTCGGCAACGCGCATCTCGAGCCAATCGCCGCGTAGCTGACACTCGACCCAGAGGTTCTGCGGGTTGCCGGCGTGCTTCATCACGTTGCTTAGCGCTTCCTGAATGACACGCGTAAGCATCAACGACTGGATGGGCGAGAGTTCGGGCAGAGTGTCGGGGCAGACGCAGTGCAGTTGCGCTCCTAATCGTTGTGCCACGCGCTCGGCGGCCTGCTTGATAAACAAGCGCATATCAGTCGTTTCGGGCGCACGCAGCTGTTGAATGGTCTGGCGCGTCTCATCCATCGCCGTGCGCAAGATATCAATCTGTTCTTGGAGGGCGTCGCCACTGTGTCCATCTGGATTTCCATTCAGGCGTCGCTGGAGCGATTCCAGTCCCCGAATCGCGCTGACTAAATGATGTCCCAGTCCGTCGTGGAACTCGCGCGCGATGCGCTCGCGTTCCTGAGCAAGTTCATATTGCTCGCGTAGTTCCGCCAGCTCCATGCGGTGTTCGGCATGGCTTCGATAGACCTGGTGGATAAGCCAGCAGGCAAGACTGAGCGAGGCGATACGATACCAGAAGTCGTTCCAGTGTTCTATCGGGAGCGGCGCACTCGCCCAGCCATAGCCGAACGCGGTCAGAGCCAGCGTGAGAGCAAGCCCGCGGGTACTCATCACAGCCGACTCGGACACCAGCAAAGCGAAGTAGAGTAGCCAGACCTGGCTCTCAAAGCCCCCAGTAAAGCGCACAGCCAACGTAATCAGTGTCAGGTCAAACGCTACCAGCGGCAGGGTCATCCGATACATCACGCGCGGATCTTTCAACCCCACCCAGGTGCGCGCCGCTGCTGATACCACTGCCAACACAATCAGGATGGATAACTGCGCCCAGTTCAGCGTGAACTTATCTGAAAGTTTATGAACGATTGCCCAAACGACCGTCGCACTGACAATCACCCACACAGGCAGGTTCACCCGTGTGAACCGCCGATATTCAGGCAACGCCGCCATACCTGCCTCCTATTCGGAAGGGGTAAAGCCCGCTTCTTCAATCCATCGCTTAAGTTGTTCTGCCTGCACACACGCGCTGTCGAACACTACACGCACGGTTTTCTGGAGCAAGTCCACCTCAACTTGTTGCACGCCGTCCACATCGTCCAGCGCGTGATGAATGGCACGCACGCAGCCCTCACACTCGATATCAGGAGTCTTCCACACCTTTTCCTGAAGATTCATACAGGGATATTATACCGCGCTTACATAGTAAGTGCCGTGTTCTGCACCGTCGGACAGGCGCAGCCGCAAGCGAAAGTCCGTCTCGACGCCGAGCGCGACACCCAAAGGTTGTTCAGGCAGGTCTTGTATTTGATAAACGCGCCCCGCGCTACAATCCCGCGCCTGCCACAGAGTGAAAACCTGCAGAGGAGATGTGCGCCTGAGGTGTAGTATCTGGCGCAGACGTCCATGAACTGCTTCAATAAAGGCAGCGCGTTCGGATTGGGGGATGTAGTCCTCATCCACAGCCCTTCTCTCGCGTAGAGGGAGAAGGGAACTTGACCCCCCTACGCCATGGGAGAAGGGGGTAGGGAGGTGAGGGCTAATCGCTTGTCGCACTGAAATCGCCCTCTCTCGCAGCTCAGGCGGGAATTCTGTTTGCGCCAGATTGATGCCTATCCCCACGATTGCGATGTCTTCTACTATCTCAGTGAGTACACCGCCCAACTTGCGCCCGTGAACCATCAAATCGTTTGGGTACTTGAGCTGTACCGGGGGCAAGTCAGGATAATGCGCCTCCAGCGACTGCGCAGCGGCAAGCGCAGCGAACAGCCCTACAAGTCCTGCAGGCTCTGGCAGCAGCGTGTTCCACAGAATGAGCGAGACCAGTAAGCTCTGTCCGGGCGCGTCATGCCAGCATGCGCCTTGTCTGCCACGCCCAGCAGTCTGATGGTCCGCGCAAACGGCGTCCCACATGTGGTCGCCGCGCTCTACCAGCTCTCGTGCTCGGTGCTGGGT
>JAOAFW010000167.1 GCA_026416065.1 Fimbriimonadales bacterium | reverse complement strand
AGATGTGTATAAGAGACAGACGGACAGGTGAGCAGTGTCTCTGGACGCGCTTTAGGAGGGATGTCGCTGAGTCTATCGGGGTTCACTTATGGTGTTTACGGTGAAGCACGCAGCAGTCAGGGCGCGGGCGTGTTCGGCGTCGTCACGGCGGGCACGGGAATTAATCAGGGCGTGTATGGGCAAGCCGCCAGCAATCAGGGGCGCGGTGTGTTCGGACATGCCCTATCAACGACAGGGCTGAATTATGGAGTGCTGGGGCGTACCGAGAGTGCCGGCGGCATCGGTGTGGGCGGACTCGCTGTTGCATCCACTGGTACGAACTACGGCGTCTACGGAGCGACCAACAGTCCCGACGGCTTTGGCGTCTACTCACAGGGCGATATGGGCGCAAGCGGGCTGAAATCGTTCCGTATCGACCATCCCCTCCGACCCGAAACCCATTACCTGTATCATTACTGTACCGAAGCCCCCGAACCGCTGAATGCCTATAGCGGAGTGATTCCGCTGGACGCGCGTGGCGAGGCATGGATACAGCTACCAGACTACTTTGAGACAATCAACCGTGATCCGCGCTACACTCTGACGCCGATTGGCGCGCCGATGCCGAACCTGCATGTGGCGGTAGAAATTCAGGGCAACCGCTTCAAAATCGCGGGCGGCGCGCCGAACCAGCGCGTCTCTTGGCGCGTGGAGGCAATCCGCAACGACCCGTATGTGCGACAGCGCGGCTTCCAGGCAGAGCGCGAAAAACCGCACTCTGAACAAGGCAAATATCTGCATCCTGCGCTTTACGGTCAGCCTGCCGAGCGTGCATTGCGCCCTGCCCTGCCCGAACCAGCACATCGTTCCGAACCATAAAACCTATTCGTCGGCGGGGACGCCGACGCTACGAACGAGAACGGACAACTCTCATCGGTGGGGACGCCAACGCTACATAAGATGCATTCGTAGCGTTGGCGTCCTCGCCGACGAACTGCATACCTGCACCCTGCGTACGCGCCGGCATGGTACACTTCTGTTATGGCTTGGGACGGGGTCTCTATCGATGTGCTGGGGCGGCTGGAGCGGTATCGGTTCCAGCCAAAGAAATCTCATGCGGCGGCGATACGCGGGGAGCGACTGTCGCCGCGCAAGGGTATCTCCATCGAGTTCGCCGATTACCGACACTACACACCCGGCGATGACCTGCGCCATCTGGACTGGAATATCCTCGCGCGATTAGACCGCGCCTATCTGCGCACCTATCAAGACGAGCAGGAGTTGCCCGTCCACTTGCTTCTGGACTGCTCGGCGTCGATGGCATTTGGTGAGCCGACGAAGTTCGACGCCGCGCGCTCGTTGCTGGCGTGTCTGGGCTACATCGGTTTGATTGCAGGCGACGCGGTGTACCCCGTCGCGCTCCACCACCAGCCCACTGAGCTGCGCCCGCTGCGCGGCAGAGTCGCGTTCACACGCCTGCTGGAGTGGCTGCGTGCGCGCCAGCCCGACGGCAGACATCTGGTGGCGAGTATTCAGCGATTCGCTCATGCCAACCTGCCCACCGGACTGGCAATCCTGCTCACGGATGGGCTGGACGAGCAGTTCCCGGAAGCCCTGCGCGCGCTTGGCAGCCGGCGACACGAGGTAATCGTGTTGCATATCCTCTCGGAAGTGGAGTTAGACCCCGATTTAGAGGGCGACCTGAAACTCATCGACGCCGAAACGGGCGAGGAGCTGGACATCACGGCGACTGGGGGCGTACTGCAAGAGTATCAGCGCAGGCTCAAAGCCCATCTTGAGGCGATTCAGAACGCCTGCCGTCGCATCGGCGCGACCTATGTGCAGTTGCGCAACGACCGCGCCCCACAGGATGTGATTGTTCGCGAACTGTATCCGCAGGGTGTGGTGAGCCTGTAATTGTTCGCAGGAGTTGTCTCCACTGTTCCGAATCAGAGACTGCATCGCGCGCTCTGCGCCTCTGGTTCACGAAGAAGAGCAACCTGCGCGATGCTTGGGAGGAACCGTTATGGCTCAAACGATGCGAGCGAATGTGTTTCGCGATGTGATGCGGTTCGGCATTGAAGAAGTCCCTGTCCCGACTCCCGGTCCTGGCGAAGCGTTAATCCGAGTCACCCTGACAACCATCTGCGGCACCGATGTCCACATTGTCAAAGGCGAATACCCTGTGCGTCCCGGTTTGATTATCGGGCATGAACCCGTCGGTGTGATTGAAGCACTGGGTCCCGGCGTGACTGGCTACGAGATTGGCGACCGGGTACTGGTCGGCGCCGTGACACCCTGTGGACAGTGCCGTGCGTGTCTGTCGGCGCAGTGGGCACAGTGCGGGCATGGCACAGGCTATCAAGCGATTGGCGGCTGGCGGTTCGGCAACACGATCAACGGCGTGCAGGCGGAGTACACCATCGTGCCGAACGCGCAGGCGAACCTCGCCAAAATCCCGGACGAGTTAACTGACGAGCAGGTCGTGTTGCTGGCGGACATCGCCTCGACAGGCTTCAGCGGCGCGGAGTCTGCGCCTGTGCGTATCGGTGACTCGGTGGTGGTGTTCGCGCAGGGACCGATTGGGCTCTGTGCGAGCATCGGCGCGCGACTGATGGGCGCGGCGCTGGTCATCGGCGTCGACAGCGACCCGCATCGGCTGGAGTTTGCCAAGCGCATGGGGGTCGATGTTGTGCTAAATCCGAACGAATGTGATGTAATCGCCGAGATTAAGAAGCTCACTGATGGCGGCGCAGATGTCGCGATAGAAGCATTAGGACTGCAGGATACCTGGGAGAACTGTCTGCGTAGCCTGCGTCCCGGCGGCGTGCTGTCCAGTCTGGGGGTCTACAGCGGTAAGCTCCAGATTCCCTACGAAACCTTCGGTGCGGGTCTGGCGGACATCAAAATCGTCACCACGCTTTGCCCGGGTGGCAAGGAACGCATGCGCCGCCTGATGGAAGTGGTGCGCACGCATCGCGTTGACCTGACCCCACTGCTGACCCACCGATTCAAACTGGACGACATCCGTGAAGCCTACGAGGTGTTCATGGAGCGTCGGGATGGCGTGATGAAGGTGGCGATTACGCCAAACTGAACGCAACAACGCGGCGCAGGTTTGTCCACCTGCGCCGCGCGCCCTTCCTCCCATGAGGCGTCCCCCGATTACGCTGCCGCAGGTTCTGCCATCTCGCCCCCCACGCGGATACTCACCACACGGTCGAGCCGAATCTCCATGTAGTCCGTAATCAGGCAGATGCCATACAGCGGTATGAATGAGACGTCTGTGATAAACAGGTTCCGTTCCTGCACATCCCCGCGCCGATCGCGCCAGGCGACCGTACACTCCATCCCGATGTACTGTTGAGCCTCGTTAAACGACATAGTCGCAACCTCCCCAAATGGTTTCTATGAGAGATTCTGCCCTGTTCAGGGAGGTTTTGCACTGAACGGAATACGGGATTCGGCGTCTACAGCCCCAGTTGATCCCAGATGGAGTCGATTTTCGCCTTCACTTCGGGCGACATCCGAATCACATCGGGCCACTCGCGCGTGAAGCCCTCCTCCTTCCACTTGGTGGTGGCGTCGAAGCCGATTTTGCTACCGTAGCCCACATAGGGACTGGCGTGATCCAGCACATCGACGGGACCCTTGACAATCAGCGTGTCGCGCTCGGGATCCACATTCGCGCCCAGTCGCCAGATGACCTCGCCGAGGTCATGCACATTCACATCGGCGTCGAACACCACGATAAACTTGCTGAACATCAGCTGTCCCAAGCCCCAGATGGCGTTCATCACCTTGAAGGCATGCCCCGGATAGCGTTTACGAATACTCACGAAGCAGAAGTTGTGGAACACGCCTTCCACAGGCAGGTTCATATCCACAATTTCGGGCACGGTCAGGCGCACCAGCGGTAAAAAGAGCCGCTCCACTGCTTTGCCCATCCAGCCGTCTTCCATCGGCGGGATGCCCACAATCGTGGCGGGATAGACGGGCTTAGCGCGATGGGTAATCGCCGTCACATGGAACACGGGGTAATAGTCTGCGAGGCTGTAATAGCCCGTGTGGTCGCCAAACGGACCTTCCAAGCACCGCTCACCCGGATTGATGTAGCCCTCGATGACTATCTCGGCGTTGGCAGGTACTTTGATATCGACGGTTTTGGCAGGAACTAACTCCACAGGCTTTTTGCGCAGGAATCCAGCGAACATCAACTCGTCGATCGCCGGAGGCAGCGGGGCGATGGCACTGAAAGTGAGCGCGGGGTCGTCGCCCAGCACAACGGCGACCTGAATCGGCTCACCCTGTTTTTCGGCATGCTGATAATGCTCCGCCCCGACTTTGTGAATCTGCCAGTGCATGCCCGTCGTGCGTTTGTCTAGCACCTGAATCCGATACATGCCGACATTCCGCTTCCCGGTGTTCGGATCATGCGTGAACACGAGCGGCAGCGTGATGTAGCGTCCTCCGTCCTGAGGCCAGCAGTGCAGAATAGGAAACTCAAACAGGTCTACCTGGTCGCCCGTTTTGACGACTTCTTGAGAAATGCCCTCTTTGACGGTGGTTGGCGGAACGCTGCGAGCGACTTGAAAGAGCCTGCCCAGCTGGGGCATCACTTCAGGCAGGGCGCGCAGCTTGCCCAGCAAGCCGCCTTCCATCTGCGGGAGTTCAGGCTTAGTCAACGCCTCGATCTCGTGGGCGATGGTTTCGTAATCGTCTACGCCGAGCGCAATGCTCATCCGTCGTTTGGAGCCCATCGTGTTGATGGCAACGGGGATGCTGTAGTCTTTGGGACGCTCGATGAGCAAAGCAGGTCCACCCGACTTCATCACGCGGTCGGCGACTTCGGTAATCTCCAGATGGGGGTCTAACGGATAGTGGATGCGCTTGAGTTCGTTTTCTTGCTCAAGGCGCAGCAGGAACTCCTGAAAATCACGGTATGCCATAGGGTTACCTCCATAGTGCGTAGAAACGAACCACAAATACGCCCTAAGTATACCTGTTTGCTCGAACTCGCAGAATTAGCAGGCAGGAAAACCCTGAAAGGTGCGTATATAAAAGTAGGGAACCGCCGCAACCATCAGGCGCTCCACACGGTCTAACAGGTAGGTGAAATCAAGTGCGACTGGGGATACTCCTGCTTTTTTTATTAGGTTCACTGCTCTATCAGGGCTGCTGGCAAGAGCCAAGCTTTTTGTCGGCACATGCCGCTGCCCCGCCGAAGCCGAAAAGCGTGTCGGGCGATTCAGTCAGGCTGACGTACCGCAAGGTCGGGGGCGTCTCCGTGCGCTGCATAGTCGCTGATTTGAACAATCCGTATGTGCGGGTGGGCGTCGTTACGGCACGCAAGTTAGGCAGGGATGAGTCTGTCTGGGATCTGCTGGCGCGCTCACGCCCCACGGCGGCGATTACGGGCACTTATTTCAGTACCTCCAGCAAGCTACCTGTGGGCGACATCGTGATAGAGGGCGAGCGCGTGCATTTCGGGGGCGTGGGCACGGCACTGTGTATCACCTACGACAATCAAGTGCGCTTTATTCGTCAGAAGCTCCACCGTCAGCATAACTGGAGCGACTATCGTCTGGTGCTGGGCGCGGGACCGCGCCTGCTGCTGAACGGGCAGGTCACGCTCTATCCGCCGGGCGAGGGTTTTCGCGACCAGCGCGTTTATGCGAAAGGAAAGCGCGTCGCCGTCGGCGTTACGAAGGAGAACAAACTGCTGATGGCGGTGGTAGAGCAGCCCGTGTCGCTGCGTCGACTGGCGTGGATTATGCGCGGGCTGGGCGCGACCGACGCGATTGCACTGGACGGGGGCGGCTCCAGCTGCCTCTACTATCGCCGTCAGGTGAAAGTGCTACCCAAACGCAAACTCACGAACCTGTTGGTGGTCTACGAGGACAGCGCGGAGTACGACGCGCGGGTGGCGCGGTTAAAGCCGCTGAACCGATGGGCGCAGCGCTAACTTCAGCGCGTGCAGCCCTGCCCGAAATCGAACAGCACCACAAGCAAATCCACGTCGTTCACAACACCGTCGCGATTCACATCAGCCAGAGTAGGCGTCTCTGCGTTTCCGAATTCAAATAGCACAATCAGCAAGTCGGCGTCGTCTACGCATCCGTCGCCGTCCACATCGCCCACACGCGGCGACGCGAACGGATTGCGCGCCAACACAATCGTACTGTCTCCACGACTGTAGAGCATCAGTTGACCCGCAGGAGAGAACAGAATCTCTCGGGCGCCCCCGTAGGTCTCTGCATTCCATGTGAGCGCCAGTGCGCCGTCGGAGACGCGCCAGAACCGGATCGGGTAGTGAGCGTAATCAAAGCCTGAGGAGCAAGTCGCCAAATATTGCCCGTCGGGGGTGAAAGCAACCGCGTGAACCAGCTCCGCGTTCGGGTTCAGCGTGTGCAAGAGCGCGCCGTCCGCAACACGCCACAGGCGCGCGCGCCGGTCTTGCCCACCTGAAGCCAGATACTGTCCGTTCGGCATGAATGCCACCGAGTCCACCCCGCTGGTGTGGCGCGAGAAGGTTCGTATCTGTTCGCCTGTAGCGGTTCGCCAGAGGTCGATATACCCGTTCCAGTCGCCTGTCGCTATGAACTGCCCATCTGGCGAAAACGCAATTGCACTGATAGTTGAAAAGGCCTGGATTTCATAAAGCAGTTGTCCGTCGCTAACCCGCCACAGGCAGATGGCGCGCAAGCCGCCCGTTGCCAGGTATTGTCCGTCGGGGGAAAGCGCGATACACTGAATATCGCTTGAAAACCCGCGGGTAAAAGTGCGCACGATGGCGCCATCCGCAACGCGGCGGAGCTGCGCTTCTCCTTGAGTGAGCGTGACGATGTATTGTCTATCGGGCGAGTAGACAGCTCGTTGGATAGGTCGGAAATCGGGCGTCCAAGTGCGCTGAATCTGGGCGTTCCAGACCTGCCACTCGTGCGCTTCACCGCCCGCCGAGAGCAGGCGCCTGCCGTCGGGCGAGAAGGCGACCGAGTTCAGCCCGTTGCGATGCGCAGTCAGCCTGCGCAGAAGTTGTCCACTCGAGCGGCTCCAGAGGCGGATTGAGCCGTCACCGCCTCCCGATACGAGGAGTTCTCCGTCGGGCGTAAAGGCAAGCCCTGACACATAGTTCGTATGCCCCTGAAGTGTACGAATATGTTGCCAGTCCGAGATGCGCCACAGGCGAATGTCTTGGTAGATTGCAGCGGCGAGATATTGCCCGTCAGGTGAAAATCGGGGTGAATAGGCAGCGCCTTCGTTGTTGGTCAAGGTGCGCCAGAGTTGCCATCCTGAAGTCCGCCACACAAGCACAAGCCCGTTTTGACAAGCTGACACCAGATACTGTCCATCGGGTGAAAAGACGACGCCGTTAAGGAAGTTGGTATGTCCGCTGAGCGTTTGCAGCAGTTGCCCTGTGGCGGCGTTCCAGACACGCACTGTCCGGTCTCGACTACCCGAAGCTAAGTACGCGCCGTCGGGGGAGAAGGCAATCGCGGTCGCTTCGTCGGTATGTCCTGTGAAGGTGCGCTGCAGGGTGCCGTTAGACACTCGCCACAGGCGCAGGCGCGAATCTTTGTGCGCTGACGCCAACCACTGCCCGTTGGGGGAAAACGCAAGCGCGTAGACGCCTGGCGAGGAGGTCTGCATGACTCTGAGCAGTTGACCGTCCGCCACGCGCCATAAGCGTATTTCGTCATAGTCGCCTGCTGTAGCTAAGAACTGTCCATCGGGCGAAAAAGCGACGCTACTGACCGTTGAGGTATGTCCTGCCAAGGTGCGCAGCAGATGCCCGTCCGATAAACGCCATACCCGAACCGCAAAGAACAGGTCTCCTGTCGCTAAGAAGCGACCATCAGGCGAGATTGCTACGGATTGTGTGTTCAAAAAAGCTGCGCGCATCCACAATATCTCTGGTGGAGCCTGAGCGTGAAGGGTAGCATACTGAGCAATCATCAGAACCGCTGCTGCAAACAGTTTCAGTCCCTGCCTCCAGCGCGTGCGCCACATAATCTCACGCCCACTGCGCTCCTTATTATACCACGATTTTGACGGGGGACCCCCTCAGCGCGTTCTATTAGCCGAGTATCTTCTCCAAATACCGCTGCGTCTCTGGAAACGGGGGCACGCCCCCGTAGCGCTGCACATTGCCTGGTCCTGCGTTATACGCCGCCAGCGCGAGGCGCGGGTCGCCGAAGCGTTGTAGCAAGTGGCTTAGATAACGCACGCCCCCCTCGATGTTCTGCACAGGGTCAAACGGGTCGCTTACGCCGAGCGCGCGGGCGGTGTCGGGCATCAGTTGCATGAGTCCCATCGCGCCTTTAGGCGAGACGGCGCGCGGGTCGCCCCCCGACTCCGCCTCAATCACACGCAGAATCAGTTCCGTATCCAGGTTGTATCGCGCGGCGATGGGCGCGACCACCGACTCCCACTCCTGCACGCGCGGGCGAATCTCCATACCGGGCGGGGGCGACCCACCTGCGGGGAAGCCCACGGGCGCAACGAACGCGGAGTCGAATCGGCTGGCTTCCGGCTGCGCCGATTCGCCCTGCAGCGCGCGCACGCGGGTTTCAATCTCCTGAACCCGCTGCAGCGTCCTCTGAAAGGCGTCGCTGATACGCATAGACTGCTGCCTCATCCACCTCGTTTTGCACGAGTCGCTCGATTTCGCGCTGGTGCTGCTCGTAGGCGCGGATGCGCAGTTGAGTGAGCGCCTCGCGTTCGCGCCGTGCCTGCAGATACACCTCGCGAGCGTGTGCCTCCTGCTCCTGCAGCAGGGGTAGAGTATCCTGCAGGCGTTGCAGGCGTGTCGCCATCGCATCCAAGACGCACTCGCGCTGCGCCCATTCCTCAGGACGCAACGCCGCGCTGGCGAGTTGGCGCATCTGCTCCGTCAGGGCGCGTATCTGCTCCTGCAGTTGCACACGCTGGCGCACCGCCTCCTGCAACGCGCGATAGGCAATCCCCTCGCGCGTCTCCCGATACCGCAACACACGCTCTAAGCGAAACCGAAAGCGTCGCATGGCTACAGGGAATTTCGGCTATCAGGGCGTTTCTCTGCATAGGGTATCCTGTACTGCGATGCATACCTTCAAGTGGGGCATCGTGGGCACGGGGAAGATTGCGCGGCGGTTTATGCAGGCGGCATTTTATGTGCCTGAGGCGCAGGTGGTTGCCGTTGGCTCGCGCACGCAGGCAAACGCCGAGCAGTTCGGCGCGCAGTTCGGCATACCGAAACGCCACGACAGCTACGACGCCGTGTTTGCCGACCCCGAAGTGCAGATCGTTTATATCGCCACGCCGCATAGTTTGCATGCGGAGAACGCGCTCGCGGCAATTCAGGCGGGCAAGCATGTGCTATGCGAGAAGCCGTTCACGCTGAACGCGCCGCAGGCGGAGCAGGTGGTTCAAGCCGCGCGTGCGAAAGGCGTGTTCCTGATGGAAGGCATGTGGACGCGCTGTTTCCCCGTAGTACGGGAGATTATACGGCGCGTACAAGGTGGCGAAGTCGGCGAGGTGCGCCTTGTGATGGCGGATTTCGGCTTCCGTCCCGAGTTTGACCCTGCCAGTCGCCTCTTCGCGCCTGAGTTGGGCGGCGGCGCGCTGCTGGATGTGGGCATTTACCCCGTCGCGCTGGCATTCCTGTTTCTGGGTGAGCCGGAGCAGAAGGTTGCCTATGCTACAAAGGGCGCAACAGGCGTGGACGAGCTCTGTAGCATCCTGTTCCAGTACGGAAGCGGCGCGCAAGCAGTTCTCAGCGCATCGCTCCAGGTCAATACGCCCAAGCAAGCCTATCTCTGCGGTACTGAAGGACGCATCGAACTCCCTGCGCCGTGGTGGAAGCCGTCGGAAGCATACCTCGTGCGCAACGACGGCTCCAGAGAGCATCTGCTCTACCCCTACGAAGGCGACGGGTTGCAGTTCGAGATTCGGCATGTGCATGACTGCCTGCGTCAAGGGCTGACCGAAAGCCCGTGGATACCGCTGAACGAGACGCTGGCGATTATGCGCGTACTGGACGCGCTACGGGCGCAGATGGGCGTGCGCTATCCGGGAGAGTGAGCATGTGCCAAGCGCGAATCGTGGTGGTGGGCAGCGCGAACACAGACTTGGTGGTGTCTGTGCCTGCTCTGCCTGCGCCGGGCGAGACGGTGCTGGGCGGCGACTTACAGGTTATTCCCGGCGGTAAGGGCGCAAATCAGGCGGTTGCGGCGGCGCGACTGGGCGCGGAGGTGCGCTTCATCGGGCGCGTGGGCAACGACGACTTCGGCAAACAGACGCTGATGAACCTGCAACGCGAGGGTATCGATACGCGGTTTGTTGCCATTAGCGAGGATGCGCCCTCTGGTGTCGCGCTGATTGCCGTCTCCGCGCAGGGCGAGAACAGCATCGTGGTCGCCCCAGGAGCGAACAGCCGTCTCTGTGTAGCAGATCTCGAGCAGGCGTCTGAAGCGTTTGCAGGCGCAGACGCAGTGATAGCACAGCTGGAAGTCCCGCTGGAGACAGTGGAATACGCTGCGCAACTCGCCAAACGACATGGCGCACGCTTTATTCTCAACCCTGCGCCGGCATGTGCACTGCCCTCGTCGCTGTACGCGCAGTTGGATTACCTCATTCCCAACGAGACCGAGGGGCGTCAGCTGACGGGCGAGCGGGATGAGGCGGCGATTATCGATGCGCTCACCAGGAAAGGTTGTCCTTCTGTTATCCTGACTTTAGGGGAGCGCGGCGTGGCCTATCTTAGGGGCGACACGCTTCGCCGCGTGCCTGCCTATGCCGTAAGCGTAGTGGATACCACTGCTGCGGGCGATGCCTTCGTTGCGGGGTTCACTATCGCCGTGTGCGAGGGACGCCCGCTCGACGAAGCGGTGGATTTCGGACAGCGCGTGGCGTCGCTCACAGTCGCCCGCTGGGGCGCACAGAGCGCGTTGCCTTATCGCGACGAGGTATGATCGGCGCCGCGCTCAGAAGATTTTTCAGAGCTCCTCGTGCGTCCCACAATCAGGATAACAATCCAGACGGTGGCGGCGCTGACAACTGCCGATAGGGTGATGGCTCTAAGCCACCATAACCCACCCAACCGCGAATCCAACTGCTCAATCGATCCCACATTCATTCCCAGACCGCTAACGACGATACCGGGGAGTGCGAAAAACACCGTAAACCCCGTCAGCCATAAGACAACGCGGTTGAGCTTCTCGGACTGCTCCGTACGCCGTTCCTCAAGGCGCATCTCCAGATAGTCATACATCTCGCGCACCTCGTTGCTCACCTCCTGGTAAAGCATCTCGAGTTGCAGAACTTCGCGCCAGCGGCAATAGTAGTGATGATGCTGTTCCTGATGCATCACCTGCGCGAAGTAGCCACGCGCGGTGAACTCCAGCAGTGCGTCGCGGATTTTGCCGAAAATCACACGCCGTTGTGGCTCGTTGCCGCTCAGCCAGTTGCGGGAAACACCATTGGAGAGATAGACCAGCCTGAACTTTTGGTGGAGCGCAAGCTGGTAAATCAGAAAATAGCGGCTGCGCAGTCGTTGGGGGAGATCGCCGCGGAAAAAGCCGGTGGCGTCGCCCGGCGCGTTGAATGCGACGAACCCCGCCGCTTGCTGGGAGAATGTGAACCAGATATGGTGCGCGTACTCAATCAGGTACGGGTGATCGGGGCGCAGCTCCGACTCAGGTGGATGCAGGTCGTGCCAGCTCGCAAAGCAAAGACGAATGCGGTGGAGCAAGCGGCGCATTTCGGGTTCATCAATATCGCCGTCCAGGTAAAGCGCGCTGAAAGGCAACATCATGTTGTGCATGAACAGGTTCTCGCGCTGCGCGAAGGGAAATGGTTGCAGCACCTGATCAAGAAGCGGTTGGATACCCTCCATCACGCACCCGTTATAGAGCAGTCGGGGCGCGCTGGTGTCCTGTTTTTCGTCAGCTTTGCCCGCGTAGAAACGAAAATGGTAGATAAAGTCGAGCCAATCGGCGAGCAAGTCGCTTTGCGGGCGCGCCTCCAGAGTAAGCATAGCGACGGCTCCACGAAAGATGACCAGCTGCGCCTCGTTCAATCGGAATGGCACCACGCGGTCTTTGAGCTGCATTTGCCAGAGGGCACCGGAACCCCCCGAGAAGTTAGAGTTCAAACACTGGGCTTTTTGAGCTAACGCCTCGCCGGAGAGCGTCAGCAAGTAGGCGGTTGCTTCACTGTCGCCGCGGGGATTGAGATAATCGCGCACATGGGGCAGCAGGTCGCCTTCGGGAAACGACGATTTGTTCCAGCCCTGTTGTTCCATGCGCTTCACAATCTGTCCCAGTGATTGTTCTTCCTTGAACACAAAGGGGTACACAAACCGCACGAACGCGATGTCAGATGCAACACGCATAAAGTATCCATTCGCGCGCCGCTCCCAACTTCCTACCGGTGATTAGAATCACAGAATGCTTGATTGAGAGCGAGGTAGAATTCAGCTATGCTTCGCACAGGTAGGCTGGTGGTGGGCGTCACGGGCGCGAGCGGCGGAATCTATGCGATTCGGTTCCTGCGTCAGGCGGTGAACTACTTCCGTGAAATCTACTACATCTGTTCCGAGCAGGCGATTCAGGTGATGCAGACTGAACTGGGAATGGATATTACACGCGAGACGCTCTCGGCGAAAACACTGCTGGGCTATGAGTGGGAGGGACTGAAGATTTTGAACCCGCGCGACTACTTCTCGCCCCCCGCCAGTGGGAGTTTCCGGCATGATGGGATGGTGCTGATCCCCTGCTCGATGGGCACTTTAGGTCGTGTGGCGCAGGGCATTTCGGACGACCTGATGACCCGCGCGGCGGATGTGTGCCTTAAGGAACACCGCCCCCTGATTCTGGTGGTGCGTGAGACACCGTTCAATCTGATTCACTTGCGCAATATGGTGCAGGCGGCGGAGGCGGGCGCCGTGATTTTGCCGGCGAATCCGTCATTTTATAACCGTCCGAAGACGCTGGAAGAGGCGGCGGATACGGTCGTGGCGCGGGTGCTGCAAAACTTAGGCGTGGAACAGAAGATGGTTCCGGAGTGGGGAGTAGACCCGCACTCATAAGACCCAATAACCTCTCGGGTAGAATTCCTCCGTGCAACCCTTAGTTGGCGTGATTATGGGTTCGCGCTCCGATTGGGAGACGATGCGCCACGCGGTAGAGACGCTGGAATCGCTCGGTGTGCCGTATGAGGTACAGGTGGTGTCGGCGCCCCGCACGCCTGACAAGATGTTCGAGTACGCCAGCACGGCGGCGTCGCGCGGATTGGAAGTGATTATTGCAGGCGCAGGCGGCGCAGCGCACCTGCCCGGCATGACCGCATCTAAGACCACCTTGCCCGTGCTGGGCGTGCCCATCGAATCCCATGCACTCAAGGGGCTGGACTCGCTGCTGTCGATAGTGCAGATGCCTGGGGGCGTCCCTGTTGGCACACTTGCCATTGGTAAGGCGGGCGCAATCAACGCTGCACTGCTGGCAACCGCTATTCTGGGCAACAAATACCCCGCATATCGCGCTGCGCTTGAGGCGTATCGCGCGCGGCAGACCCAGAGCGTATTAGACCATCCCGACCCACGAGAGGACTAAGATGAGAGTCGGCGTTTTGGGCGGTGGACAACTGGGGCGCATGCTCGCACTGGCAGGCTACCCTCTGGGTATCCGGACCGAACTTTATGACCCCGCTCCCGACGCCTGTGCTGGGCAGGTCGCTCCCCTGATGAGCGCGCCCTACGACGACTGGAACGCGCTCGCCCACTTCGCCGAAGGTAAAACCTGCATCACCTACGAGTTCGAGAACGTGCCGCTGAACACTGCCCAGTATCTGGCGGAGCGCGCTCCTGTGCGCCCCACCCCCCGCGCCCTGGAGGTGTTTCAGGATCGCCTGCTGGAGAAGCAGTTTCTGAACTCCTTGGATATCCCCACGCCCGCTTTTGCACCGATTGACCCCGCGCAGCCGGAAGCCGCGCTGGAGATTACGGGCTTACCCTGCGTGGTCAAAACACGCCGCTTCGGCTACGACGGCAAAGGTCAAGGCGTCGCCCGCACCTCAGCGGAGTTTCACGCGCTCGTTCAACAGTTCCACCCACACCCTCTGATTGCCGAAGCGTTCGTGCCGTTTGACCGGGAAGTCTCGGCGATTGGTGCACGCTCACTTACAGGTGAATTGGCGGTCTACCCTCTGGTGGAGAACCACCATCGCGGGGGTATTTTAAGGCTCTCGGTGGTGGATGTGGAATCGCCCTCGCCTCCTGATTTCCTCGCTCGCCTGCTGGAATCGCTGGACTATGTGGGGGTGGTTGCGTTGGAGATGTTTCAAGTGGGCGAGCAACTTTTTGCCAACGAGGTCGCGCCGCGTGTGCATAACAG
>JAOAFW010000334.1 GCA_026416065.1 Fimbriimonadales bacterium | reverse complement strand
GCTCGACATAGTCCTCGTCTAAGGTCGCATTTTGGGTCTCGATAATCAGTTTCCCGCCATTGGGCATCGCCTGGCGCGCGTTGGAAGCGAGATTCATCAATACCTGCTCTACCTGCACCGGGTCGGCGCGCACATTACCTGTTTGCTCGTCCAGAATGCACTGCAGCTCCACATCCTCGCCCAGCACGCGCTGTAGGAAAGGCGTGAGTTGCTGCAGATGCTCGTTGACGCTCATCGCCTGCGGCGCGATGACACGCTTGCGGGCAAACGCCAGCAACTGATTCACCAGCTGGCTGGCGCGTTCCACCGCCTGCAAAATATGCTCCAGATTCGCGCGGGCGGGGTTCGATTCAGGCAGTTGGATGAGCGCAAGTTCCGCGAATCCGCTAATTGCCGCCAGCATATTATTGAAATCGTGTGCGATACCGCCTGCAAGCCTGCCGATGCTCTCCATGCGAGTCGCCTGTTCCACCTGGTCCTGGAGCCTTTGGATCTCGGTGATATCCACTGCCAATCCCAGCACACCTTCGATTTCGCCCTCCTCAGCCTGACGCAACGGTTCCAGACGCAGCTGATAGAGTCGCTTGCCCCACTGAAACTCGAACTCGACTGAGTCGCCCTGCAAGGCGCGCAGATGGTTTTTTATCGGCAGAAACTCGGGGTCTTGAGTCTGGAAATAATCCTCAAGTGAGACACCTACAAGCTGGTTCTCCTGAAGTCCCAATGCGCTCAAACCTGCACCTAACGAGGAAGTGAAGCGGAGGTTGCGGTCTACCGTCCATGTTATTGCAGGCAGCTGGCTCAAAATCAGCCTCAGGCGACGTTCTGTTTCCCAATGAGTCCCTTCCACCGACGGCTTCGATTTGTCATCCATAGAGCGTTCCTTGCGTCCAGACCCGGTAGACGGTTTTGAGAGCCCGTCGAGCGGAAGCGAGACGCTTTCTGTTTCATGATACCTGTTTGCAGAACATCTGGCGTAATTCCGAGTCTATACTGCGTGGGGTACAATCCCCGCAGCGAGGGCTATGAGAATGAGAAGGCTGAGTTTCTTTGCAGGCATAGGTTTGTTGCTTGTTCTGGCGTTCGCCGATCGTTCCAGCGTGTCGGTGAGTAATCTGCAGGCGCACGTAAAATATCTTTCGTCGCCGGAGTTGGAAGGGCGGTTCGCAATCGCGCCGGGGGCGTATAAAGCGGCGGATTATATCGCCCGTGTGTTTGAACAATCGGGTCTCGAGCCAAAAGGTACAGGCGGCTATTTCCAGGACTGGGAACTGACGCTGGGTTTCAAGCCGGGCAGTGAGAACTACTTGAAGCTGAAGCGCGGCAGCGTGTGGGAAGCCCCTGCGGAGGCGATTCGCCCGTTGAATATGACCAGCAACACGAAGGTCGAGGGCGAGCTGGTGTTCGTGGGATTCGGTATTTCGCAACCGAACGCCGGGTATGACGATTATGAGAGCGTGGATGTGACGGGCAAAATCGCGGTGATTCTGCGTGGTGCGCCCCGTTTTGAGGGCGTCAGTCAGGAGATTCAGCGTGCGGCGCGCATCCCGCAGAAGGTGCAGACCGCCATCCAGAAAGGCGCGGTGGGCGTAATCCTGGTGAACCAGCCGGAGAACGACCGCCTGATGCCGGTAGGGATGCGCGGGCGGGCACCCGCCGCGAATGTGGCGATTCTGAATGTGCAGGCGTCAGTGGGCGACAAGCTCCTGCAGCCGATAGGGCTGACCGTCGCGGAAGCCGCCAAGCGCATCAACGAAAAAGGCTTGCCCATCAGCGGGAACCTTAACGCCGCAGTAGAGATGGCCGCGTCGCTTGAACCGAACCGCGGCATCGCACGGAATGTGGTCGGCTTTATCCCGGGCAACGACCCCAAGTTGCGCGACGAGGTCATCGTGATTGGCGCGCACTACGACCATCTGGGCTACGGCGAGGTAGGTTCACTTGCGCCTGAACCCGGCGATATCCACTACGGCGCAGACGACAACGCCTCGGGCACGGCGGCGATTATGGAGCTGGCGCGTCTGCTGGCGCAGAATCGCGACCGCCTCAAGCGCAGCGTGTTGGTGATCGCCTTCTCTGCTGAAGAGGAGGGCTTGCTGGGCGCGACACACTTTGTGCAGAACCCCACCGTGCCCCGTGAGAACATCGTCGCCATGCTGAACTTCGACATGGTAGGGCGCATGA
>JAOAFW010000268.1 GCA_026416065.1 Fimbriimonadales bacterium | reverse complement strand
CCGATAGGTCTGTTCAAACTTATACTGGTCGAGGTCTAACCCCGCGCGGCGCTTGAGCAGTTGCTTGAACTGTTCAAAGTCGCGCAGCAGTTCGGGCGTTTTCGGCACGCTTACGCCGCCTGGAATTTGTTGCATAACTCTTTCACCCCCTCCGTAATGGCTTCCGCGATTTGATGGAGCGGAACGATACGCTTGACGCACCCGGTCTGGATGGCGGCGCGTGGCATGCCGAACACGACGCAAGTGCTTTCGTCTTCGGCGATGGTATACGCGCCTTTAGCGTGGAGGGTGCGCAGTCCCGCCGCGCCGTCAGAGCCCATCCCCGTCAGAATCGCCACGACGACGGCTCCCGTGTAGTTTTGGGCGATGGAGAGCAGGGCGACATCGACGGCGGGGCGCACCCCATGCACGGGCGGGTCTTGCGTGAGCGTCAGTTTGCCCCCGCGCTCCACCTTGAGGTGTTTCCCGCCCTGCGCGAGGTACGCCATCCCTGGCTGGAGCGTTTCGCCTCCCTGCGCCTCACGCACCGTGAACGCGCTGCTGCGGTCTAACCGCTCCGCCAGCGAGCGCGTGAAGCCTTCCGGCATATGTTGAATCACCAGAAACTTGGCGTGTAGCCCGGCTGGCAGGCTACTCATCACGGTATGGAGCGCGCGCGGACCGCCTGTGGACGCGCCGATGACCACCAGCGGCGCATCGTGCGTGGGGCGTCCCACGAACGCACTGGGCTGCGGCGGCGCGAGGACAGGACGCGGCGTCGTCGGCGCGACCGCCACCCGCGCCCGTGCAACCGCTTTCACCTTCTCGATAATCTGCGACGAAATCTTGTAGATGTCCAGCGAGATAGAGCCCGAAGGCTTCGCCACGAAATCCACTGCGCCTAACTCAAGGCACCTGAGCGTAATCTCCGCACCTGCTGTGGTCAGGCTACTAAGCATCAGCACGGGCGTCGGATGCTCCTGCATCAGTTTCTGGAGCATCGTCACGCCGTCCATCACGGGCATCTCTACATCGAGCGTAATCACATCGGGCTTGAGTTGCTTCGCCATTTCCAGCCCTTCCTGACCGTTGCGTGCTGCGCCTACCACCTCCAGCTCGGCGTCTTGATTGAGCAAATCGCTAATCATTCGCCGCATGAATATCGAGTCGTCGACCACCAGTACCCGGATTCTGCTCATGGTATGTTTCCCTCCCTAAGCGGCTTTAGGCATGATGCCCAACGCCACGGATAGATCGCGCTCCACCTGTGTGCCGCCGACAACACGTACACGGAGTACACCCGTAGCCACATCGAACTCAAAGGAGCGTCCCGAATTACCCCGTGTATGCTCGAATACGATGTTGATGCGCAACTCGCTCAGGAGATGGTGCAGCATCGCCACGTTCCGCTCACCGATGCGCAGCGTTTGGCTGCGACTCTGAAACAGCTCGGCTCCACCAATCAAGATTGCTTTCAGGCGCGAGGCGAGCGCGGCTGGGGTGTCCAGATGGCGTAGCAATGCTGGCAGTGCGGTCGTGGCATATTTGCCGGGTGTCGTGAATGCGTCTTGTTCATGAGCTTCTGGCAGCATTACGTGTGCTAACCCCGCGACTTGCGTGCGTGGATCATAAAGTAAGGCTCCCACACACGAGCCTAACCCAATACAGCCCACCACTCCAGAGCCGCGAGTGCTTACTATCTCACCCATCCCTGCCAGTCTCACCTCAGCCATCAGTTGATCCTCTAAATACCCAGCACGCCGAAGAGTTTTTCCAGATTCCCCGTCTCAGGCAGGTAAAGGAAATAGCCCTTGAACTCGTGTTCCGGGGTTTTGAACGCAGTCTCTATTGCCAGCAGTTCGCGTTGCTCGTACAGTGCCTCCACCAGAATCGAGCTCAGTACCGCCATCGCCATATCGGCAGCAATCGCAGGTGGTTCCATGTGCAGGGTGAACCCCGTCATAAGGCTAATCGCCTGCAGGTAGTTGCCCAGCATGATATTGCTCACCTCGTTGATGACCGACTGGTAGAGTTCATTAAGCTCTTCTAAGCCACGAGGCTGCATCTGCACAAGAGCCTGCCACAGCACGCACGCGCTGTCCCAAGGGAACAGGAACGCGCCCTCGCCGGGCCAATCCCCCTTCACCTGTGAAATGGTGCCTACCACCAGCGACTCAGGCGACACGCAGCACAGATGTTGTAAATTAGTCGTATCCACCTGATGTACCTGTGGCGCCTCGAGAGTGAATAATACACCTGTCAGGTCGGACAGCGCAGTCACTGCGCCACCCAGCCCGATGTTGCCAATTTCTCGCAGTGCGTCTGTGCGCAGATCGGTCAGCGTGCTGGTCATATTCGCCACCTGCCAGAAGATTTTTGCCACAGACAGGGTAGAAAGCTTATTGTAAGGATACGGGGTTTGTGGGTACAGAGGCGATTACACCGTTTCGTACACGCCCATCTGTCGAAACCGCTGATAGCGATGTTCGCGCAGGGTATCAGGCTCTATGCGCGACAGTTCATCCAGTTGCTGTAGCACGGCGGAGCGCACGCTGAGCGCAGTGGTTTGCGGGTCGCGGTGCGCCGCGCCTAACGGTTCAGGAATGATTAGGTCAATCAGTCCCAGCTCCAGAGCACTTTCGGAGGTGAGCCGAAGCGCATCGGCGGCTTGGGGGGCTTTGTTCGGGTCGCGATAGAGAATCGCTGCGCACCCTTCAGGCGGGATAACCGAGTAAATCGCATGCTCCAGCATCAGCACGCGATTGGCAGCAGCCAAGGCAATCGCACCACCGCTGCCCCCCTCGCCAATAATTACAGCGACCGTCGGCACGGAGAGTTCGAACATGGTGAGCATGGACTGCGCTATTGCCTCACTGATGCCACGTGATTCCGACTCCACACCGGGATCTGCGGCGGGGGTGTCTACGAGGGTCAGCACGGGCAGGCGAAACTTCTCGGCGAGCCGAAAGAGGCGCATCGCTTTACGGTAGCCTTCGGGCTTAGCCATCGCGAAGTTGCGCTTCTGACGCTCTTTCAGGTCACGCCCTTTTTGCTGTCCCACGACCACCAGCCTGTAGCACCCCAGCTTCGCCAGCCCACCTACAATTGCGGGGTCATCGAAACCGAGACGGTCGCCATGCAGCTCCAGGAAGCTTTCGCACATCAGGCGGACGTAGTCCAGCGCGTAGGGACGTTTTGGGTGGCGTGCCAGTAGTGTCTTGTCCCACGGGCGCAGGTGTGCGAAGATTTGCTTCAGCAAGCGTTCGCGCTGCGCCTCCAGCTCGGCAATCTCGCGGGAACGATCTAACCCCTTCTCGGCGGCGAGCTGGCGCAATTCGGCGATTGCGCTCTCCAGTTCGCTGATGGGTTTCTCGAAATCGAAAATCGTTATCATCGCACGGGCGCCTCCACAGGCAGGAACATCTCGAGCAGATAGGTCAATGTGATGCGAATTTGCTTGCGCGGGACGATGAGGTCAATCATACCGTGTTCGTGCTGGAACTCGGCGGTTTGAAAGTTGGCAGGGGGTTTACCCACACTTGCCTGCGCCGCCACGCGCTGCCCCGCGAAGCCTACGAGCGCGCCCGGCTCAGCGAGGATCACGTCCGCCAGTGAAGCGAAGCTTGCCAGCACGCCTGCCATCGTCGGGTCGGTAAAAACGGCGATATAGGGCATGCCTGCGCGCTGCAGCCTGCTCACCGCAGCGGTGGTTTTCGCCATCTGCATCAGCGAAATCAGTCCTTCTTGCATACGCGCCCCGCCCGACGCGCAAAACAAAATCACGGGTAATCTGCGTTCCGCTCCGCGCTCGAAGCACCGGACGACTTTCTCGCCCACCACCGACCCCATGCTGCCGCCCATAAAACTGAAATCCATTACGCCAATCCCGATCTCGTAACCACCCAGCATGGCTGTGCCCGTGACGATTGCCTCGTTCTCGCCTGAAGCCGCCGCACCTTTGCGCAGTTTATCGGCATAGTCGGGAAAGCCTAACGGGTCGACGGAGCGCAGGTCGGCGTCGGTTTCCTGAAAGCTGTTGGAGTCTACCGTAAGCAAGATACGCTCGCGGGCGCACAGGCGGTGATGGTGGCCGCAGTGGAGGCACACGCGCATCGCCCGCTCGAAATCAGGGCGGAAAAGAATCTTCCTGCATTTTGCGCACTGCACCCACTGTTCGGAATTCGTCTGCGCTACGCCTCGCCGTTGCATGCGCCCTCCCTCGCGTTGAAAAACTCTGGTGCCGGAGGTGGGACTCGAACCCACACCTGAGTCGCCCCAGACCGATTTTTGAGACCGGCGCGTCTACCCGTTCCGCCACTCCGGCTTGGGCGTCAATTATACCCCATCGGGTATACCTTTGCCAATGAATCGAACCGTTCTGATGATAGGGCTCCGCAATCTCTCGTTGCTCACGCTCACGCTGAGTCTCGCCGCGTGCGCGAATAGTCAAAAGCTCAACGAGGTGCAACGCCTTGAGGTTTTCCAGTTCGTGTGGGAAGAGGTCAAACGCTCGCATTATGACCCGAAACTCGGCGGGGTGGACTGGGACGCCGTGCGAACACAATATGAACCAAAAGCCCGCGAGGCAAAATCTGACGCGGAGTTCTACAGCCTGCTGAACCAGATGCTGGGCGAGCTGAAACAGTCGCACTTCGCTGTGATCCCGCCGGGGACATTCGTGGCGCAGGAGGAGGCGCGGGCGCGCCTTGCGGACGGTGAGACGGGACTGACTGTACAGCTCGTGGAAGGTCGCCCCGTGATTGTGCGTGTACGGGCAGGCTCACCTGCAGCGCGACTGGGGGTGCCTTCAGGAGCGGAACTGCTTCAAATCGACGATTTGGAGACCGAACGCCTGCTGGAGCGTATTCGGGAGCGCAAACTGTCGGCTGTAGAAGAGCGGTTCGAAGTGTATCTGGCACTTCGAGCGTACTTGAGCGGACGGGTAGGCAGCGAGGTGCGCTTGCGCTATCGTGACCTGGATAGCAAGGAGCATACTGTCGTACTCAAGCGCGAGGTGGCACGGGGTGAGCGCGTGCAGATCGGCTTCATCCCTGAGATCCCCGTGCAGATAGAAAGCCGCATCTTGCCAGGCAACATCGGTTACCTCACGTTCAACGCCTTCTTTCCACCCGTGATGCGCGAGTTGCCCCAGCGTCTGCGCGAACTCGCGAACACCGATGGTTTAATCATCGACTTGCGCGAAAATATAGGGGGTATCGGGCTGATGGCGGGCGGCGTGATGGGGCACTTGGTGCAACGCGAGACGCCGTTGGGCATTATGCGCCTGCGTGACGGCACTTTCGGAATTGTCGCTTATCCGCAGAACCCGAACTATCGCAAGCCCGTGGTGGTGCTGGTGGACGAGTTCTCGGTCTCCACTGCTGAGATTTTAGCGTCAGGCATGCAGGAGGCGAAACGCGCGACAATTATCGGACGCCCTACACCCGGTAAGGCGTTGCCGTCTAAAATCGTGCAACTGCCTCACGGGGGCTACCTCCAGTGCGTCATCGCCGACTTCGAGACGGCGCGCAAAAACCGTATTGAGGGCGTGGGTGTACGCCCCGATATTGAGGTTGAACTCACGCGCGCAATGTTTCGCCAGTCGACCGACCCGGTGCTGACGCGCGCTGTAAAGCTTCTGGAACGGCGATAAACGAGCCTTACATCCGCTGGCAGGCTGACCAAATGCGGAACTTTTGCCGATATTCATGGTATCTTAACGATGGGGGCTGAACGCGGTGGAGAACGGCAAACAGGGCTACTGGCTATCGACTGACTCTTGGGATTTGCACCGCCGAGCCGAAAAGGATCGGCTGCGCCATAACGAGAAGGTCAAAGAAGTCATCAAACAGAACCTCGGTGAGATTATCGGGCAGCAGGACATCATTACCGCCGAAGACGGAAAGATTATCAAAATTCCCATTCGCGGGCTGGAGTTGCCTCACATCCGATATGACCCGCACGGCAAAAAGGGCGTCGGGCAGGGACCGGGCGGTAGCCAACCCGGTGATGTAATTGGACGCTCAGGACAGCCTGGGCAGGGCGCAGGCAAACAGGCAGGCACCGAACCCGGCGTCGACTTCTACGAAGCCGAGTTTACCATCGATGAACTCGTGCAGATGGTATTTGAAGACCTGCACCTGCCCAATCTGCGCGACAAGGGCACAAAAGACATCTTAGCCGACCAGATTCGATTTGATACCCTCGCACGACGCGGTCCCCAGTCGAACATCGACAAGAAACGCACGCTCATCAATGCGTGGAAGCGCAACGCCGCCGAGGGCAATCCCAGCTGGGAAATTCACGAGGAGGATAAACGCTTCAAGAGTTGGGAAGTCGTGCCCGAGAAACAGCGCAACGCGGTGGTTGTGGCGATGCGTGATGTGTCGGGCAGTATGGGCGAGTTCGAGGCGTATATCGCGCGCAGCTTCTACTACTGGATGACGCGCTTTCTGCGCACCAAGTACACCGCCACCGAAATCGTGTTCATCACCTGCCACACGGAGGCAAAAGAGGTAGACGAGCATACCTTCTTCTCGGCGGGCGATTCGGGGGGCACGCGCCTCTCTGCCGCCTATAAACTCGCGCTGGAGATTATCGAGAAACGCTACAACCCGCGCGAGTGGAACATCTACCCCTTCATGTTCTCCGACGGCTACAACTGGGGCGACCACGAGGTCGTGGAGTACCTGTCTCTTATACACATCT
>JAOAFW010000103.1 GCA_026416065.1 Fimbriimonadales bacterium | reverse complement strand
CAGATAGATTGGTTTATCGCCTGGCGAGTAAGAGAGCCAGCTGTTGATTACCATATTCCCAGTGAGGTTCTCCAGGATAGGCACGATTCCAAAATCGTACTGGCTCTGGAACTGGCTTTTGGACACATCGCCCGCGACTATAATCGTGGGGTCAACGCCCCACAAACGCAGTGTATTACGCCAGAAACGCGCCAGCCGCAGGTTTCTTGTGTACGCTGCGCTATTGCGGTCGTTGTGCGGTACAATCAAAGCCACTCGTTTGCGCGCCATAGCAGCTCTATTATAGCACAGTTTTGAACTCGCCGTCCTCAGCGGATAACAGACTGATTAGCGCCGCCTCCAGCAAGTTTCCATTATCACGAGGAGGTATCCTAAAACGCGATGCGGATTCTGGAGATTGTTTCGGGCGTGACGGCGTGCGGGGCGACGGTGCATACCCTGCAGATCGCAAAAGAACTACACCGACGGGGGAACATGATAACGCTCATGGGAAAGCCCGGTGCGTGGGTGTTGGAGCAGGCGCGCGCGGCGGGCGTGCCCACGCTGGAGTCGCGCATGAAACGCCTGCCGCTGCGGGACTTGAGGGCGGCGGCGCAGTTTGTGCGCGAAAATCGAATCGAGGCGCTGCTCGCGCATATGTCGGGCGCGAACAACTTCGCGGTATGGCTCAGCCGGTTGACCAAAACGCCTGCTGTGCTGCGCGCCCACGCACATACGGTGCATTTCCACTGGCGAATGGCACACCATATCATCGCCGTCTCGGAGCAGACCCGACGCTATCACATCACCCACAACCTGGTACCCCCGTCGCGTATTAGCACGGTGCATGGGTTTGTCGACCCAGCGCGCCTTATCGTGCCCGATAAAGGCGCGCGAGCAGCGGTTCGGGCGGAGCTGGGACTATCGCCCGCCGACTTTGTAGTGGGTGTAATTGGTAATATCATCCCCCGAAAGGGACAGATTTATCTCATACGCGCTCTGCCACAGGTGGTAGCGCGTTATCCGCATGTGCGCGTGTTGCTCGTCGGGGTGGTACATCCCCCGCGCTATGGCGAGCAGGTCCGGCGCGAGGCGGAAAGGCTGGGCGTTGCGCAGCATGTGTTATGGCTGGGCGAGCGCAAAGATGTGCCGCGCCTGCTGCAGGCGTTAGATCTCTATGCCCTGCCCACCCTGAGCGACATGCTGCCGATGGCGATGCTGGAAGCGATGTGGGCGGAGTTGCCCATCTTAGCCACCTTTGCGGGGGGGGATCCCCGAAGCGATAACAGACGGCGTGGAAGGATGGCTGGTTCCCCCCAAAAACCCCGAAGCGTTAGCAAACGCGCTGATAGAAATCCTCGAGAACCCCGACGAGCGCGCCCGCCGTGCCCACAATGCACACCAGCGGGTGCAAGAGTCGTTCACAGTGCAACCGCAAGTCGCAAAAATTGAGGCAATCCTGCAACAGGTGGTCGAGCGGTACGCCAGACAGTGAGCTAAAACTGAACTACCCGAGCGTTTTCGACGCCCTCCATCTGCCGAATCTGCTCGAAAGCTTCGTTGGGGATAGGGTTGTCCACCTGTAGGATCATCACGGCGCGTCCGCCTAATTCCCGGCGACCGACATGCATCCCGGCGATGTTCACTTGATAGTTGCCCAGCACGGTGCCCACCCGGCCGATGATGCCGGGACGATCCTGATGCTCGGTCATCAGCAGGATACCCTCCGGTCGGATGTCCACGAACAGGTCGTTCAAGTGCGTAATGCGCAGGTCGCTTCGCCCGAATACGGTTCCTGTCAGAGTCTGCGCGCCACGCGGCGTGTGTACCGTCAGGCTCAGTGTATCGGGGTAGAGTTCGGTTTCAGGGCGCACGCTCCACTCTAAATGCACGCCGCGATGCTGAGCAATGAG
>JAOAFW010000037.1 GCA_026416065.1 Fimbriimonadales bacterium | reverse complement strand
CTTTGCTCCTACCGCGCCCTCAGCAGGAAGTTCGAATCGTCCCCCGAAATCACTCCCTATAGGGGAGATTGTCATGCGACTGCTTATTGGAGTTGCTTTGCTCAGTGTGGATTTGTCAGCGTCGGTTTGGGGTCAGCCTGTCGAGCCTCGCAGTTTCCCAGCGCAGAAGCTGAGCCGTTCCCCCGTTATCGACGGGGTTGTGCACCCCGACGAGTGGGCACAGGCTTACGCAATCGAGCGGTTCTGGTCGCCCTCGCGTCAGCAGTGGGGCGCGTTCCCCACACGCGCCTACATCGGCTTCGACTCGAGTGCCATCTATGTCGCGTTCGTGTGCGAGGATCCTGACCCGAGCCAGATTCAGGCGCGTGAGACCAAACGCGGCGGCTATCTGGAAAACGATGACACCGTCGCGGTGCTGATTGAGCCTCAGGCGCGCGGGCTGGAGCCGTACACCTTCACCGTGAACGCGCGCGGGGCGCAATCCGATGATTTTCCCGCTGGCACCACCGAGAACATCCGCTGGCGGGGCGACTGGCAAGCCGCCACCCAGCTGCTACCCAACGGCTGGAGCGCTGAAATGCGTATCCCTTTCCGAATTTTGCGCTATCCGCCCAAACAGACGCGGTTCGGTGTGCTGCTGGAACGCTACATCCCGCGCCTGAACGAGATTTACACCTTCCCGAATGTGGGCGCGTACTACTCCACACAGCGTCAAAGCTTCTGGATGGGGCTGGAACTGCCACCACCACACTATCCGGTCATCCTGCTGCCCTACTTTACAGGCGACAGCGACCCGACCGACACCCGCACACGTGGTGGACTGGACATCCGCTATATCGCGGGCGATGCGTTGACCGCCCTGCTGACCCTCAAACCCGACTTCCGCAACATCGCGGCGGATGTGGCGAAGGTCGACTTCTCGTACACGGAAAAGGTGCTTGCTGAAACGCGCCCGTTCTTTCAGGAGGGCAGCGAGTTTATGCCCCCACGCGCCGCGTTCTACAGCCTGCGCGTGCAAGACCTGAACGGCGGCATGAAGGCGTTCGGCTCGCTCGGCGACTGGCGCTACGGCGCAACGGTCGGCGAATACGATTTTCAAGGGCGCAAGCGACAGTTCGGCGTCGGGCGCGTGCGCTACCAGTTCGCCGAACGCTCGTTCCTCAACCTGCTGGGCGTGCGCCTGCAAGGCGATGTCCACGAAGAGACACTCGGCGCGATTATCGATACCCAGCGGCTCACGGGCGAAACCGAGCTACGACTCACCGGCGTCTATTACAAACTGAGCGGCGACCGCGACGGGGCATACCAGCAATACACACTGCAACGCAACGCACGCGAACGCCTGCCCAACTACCTGTTGCAGTACACCGATATCGAGCCCAACTACCGCCCGCGACTCGGCTTCGTGCCGGAAACGGGCTTTCGCGGACTGAGAACGGGCGTGCTGTGGTTCGACCGCCCCGAAAGCGAGCAACTGCTCTACACAGAGACCCAACTCACCGCGATTCGTCGCACCCGCTACGGTGGCACACGATTGGATGAGGGCGTCTCGCTGACTCAGCAGTGGCTGTTCAGCTCGCAACACCGCATCTCTTACACCCTCGATTACCTCAATCGCCCTCCGAACATCGACCGCACGCTGGCAGTCACCTACGAGTGGAATGTGCTCGACCAGTATCGCACCGGTTGCGTCTCGGTGCGCTTCGGCGACCAGAACGGCGGGCGC
>JAOAFW010000432.1 GCA_026416065.1 Fimbriimonadales bacterium | reverse complement strand
GCCCTCGTTCGTGTACGCGCCGCCCTGTCGGAATAGATAGCGCGGCACTGTAAAAGTACTGGGCCAGCCGAAGTTAGTCACAAGAGACGGTACTGTAGTGATGGTCACACTTCCTGTATCGTCACCGAAACCTACGGATTCGTTGTCCAGATCAAACAGATTGCCGCTCACTTGCAAGGTATACGCAGGCCAAAAGCCAAAGGACTCGTTGTTTCTGGCGTCCTGGAAGTCGCGGCGGCTCCACTGCAGGGGCTGTTCGCTTGCGCTGATACCTGCCAGTGCGTTCGTTTTACGCACTTTACCCTTGTTATCGCCCAGCACCACTTGGGCGCAGGTCGTCACTACAAGCACACTCGTTAGACCCAAAGCAATAATATTTCGCATCATACTAGTCTCCTTTCGGTTCGCGGGGTGCGAACCGAAAGCAAGGTACCCCGTTTAGGGTTAAGAGATGGTTAAGAAGTAGGGAGAACCTCACGGAAAGGGTCAGGCGAATGGGGTACCCCACCTGCGAGCTAAGGCAAAGAAATGAACCCTTGTCAGAGGATTAGGTGCCTCGATTGTGAAATCGCGTCGACTCGGTGTGGTGGCATTCCTGCCATCGCACCACGCTCGCCCTGATTGTTGGGCTATAATTAGGCAGGAGGAAATGAGCGATGGCATTAGCCGATGTGGAGACTCGCCGTATGGTGCTGCGCGAGATTAACAAGCGTCATTTAGACACCTCGCGGCTGGATGTGCAGGTATTTCACGGCGTAGTGTACCTGCGGGGCACGGTTAGTGGGATGCGCGGGCACGATATCGATGTGAAAGCGGAGATGGAGATTATCCGTCGCATCCTGCGTCAGCGCCCGGGCATTCGCGATGTCGTGGTGGACGTGATTTTTCGTTGAGCGATGTGGGGACGGCTGTGGGACGCGCTCTATCCGCCGCGTTGTGTGGCGTGTGGACGCCTCCATGCAGATTCGCTCTGCCCATCCTGCGCGGAAGGGATTGCGCTCATCCAACCGCCTGCATGTGGACGCTGTGGTATGCCCCGACGCGACTTGGGTGAATGTCTCCACTGCTTAGGGCGCACCTTTGCGTTCGACTCGATAGTCTGTGCGGGCTTCTATCAGGGGAGTCTGCGTCGCGCGATTCTGAATCTGAAGTTCCGTCGCTGGCGGCGCGCTGCTGCACCGCTGGCGCAACTCCTTTGGCAGGTGTGGAGTCGTCCTGAGTACACTGCGTGGCGTCAGGTTGACGCGCTTGTACCTGTGCCTATCCATCCTGTGCGACGCGCTCTGCGCGGTTTTAACCAGGCGGAGCTAATCGCGCAGTCGCTCAGCCAGCTTTCAGGCGTCCCCGTGTTGATGCGCGCACTCCGTCGCCGGTTCTATCGACGCCCGCAAGTGGGGCTGCGCCAAGCCGAGCGCATGCAGAACGTGAAGGATGCGTTCGAGGTCGCTCGACCCAATCTGACGCAGGGACGCACTTTCGCCTTGCTGGACGACGTGTTCACTACGGGGAGCACGCTCAACGCCTGCGCTCACGCGCTCAGGGAGGGAGGCGCGTTGCGTGTGGTGGTCCTCGCGGTCGCTCGCGACCTGAGTGAGGACAAACCGACTCTGTAAGTAGATCTCATCTGACGACTCGTATATCCGTTCGCCGATGCGCAGTTGTACCGTCACCGTATGAAATCCTTCCCAGTTGGGCAGTTGGCAGTGTAGCCACTCCGACGGAGCACGCCACTCGCTCCACGCTCCCGCTCCTACACGATAACGCATCGCTTGCGCCTCACGCGCGCCGTGCACATAGACTTCAATCTCCGGCGAATTGCTGGAAAAAGCGTCGAGGTTAATAATGACCGGATACACAGAGCGTCGAGTACCCAGCAGTTGTGTCCACGCCGTGCGATACCGAGTCGTGTCATCGGCAGAAAATCCCACGCCCAGTTCCCGATAGTCAGCGTCCAGCAGGTTTGCGCGGTGGGAGGGACTCTGAAGCCACATTTCCATGGCGCGTTCCCAGCTCAATTGACCTGCTGCGAGGTTTTCGCCCAGTTGATGATAAAAGTATCCTGCTGTCGTCGCTCGGTAGTCTGCTCGTCGTCCCTGCGCGTCCGCGTGACGAACTTGTCCCATCTCCAGGAGCACGTCGGCGTAGATTCGAGCCGCTTCACAAAGCTGTTCATTCAATTTCAGGGGCGGCAGCCCCTGCGCTAAACGCACTTCATTCACAGAGACCGCGTAATCATGGAAATGTTTCCAGCGCAGCTCGATTTCCGAGTGTGCCGTCGCTGTTATGGCGGCAGCTCCCGTCAACGTTGTTATCCCTAACCATCGCCCGATTGCTCGATCCATAAGCGCCCCTCGAGGGCATTATCGGAGTCGAGCGGGTAGAACTTCACAGGCGATAATGCGGGGTACAGGTGTTTCCTGCCGCGTCGTGGATGTTCACCGACTCAGCGACCTGGCTATTTTTTCAATCTCGGCACGAGGCAAGTCACCCACGAGCCCGAACACATAATCGTCGTCTTGCCAGAAGCGCACGTTGAGGCGCTCCGGTCGCTTGCTGGGGCGTTGGAACGCCGAGTCGCGCGTTTTGTACGCTTGAAACAGGCTGAAACGGGCGCTGGGGGTTTGATAATGTAAGATAACCACAGGGGCACGGCCAGGTCCACGCCAGCGCACCAGGACCCGTTCCAGTGTTGCTTTCTCGGGCAGGTAGGCAGGCGTGCGAATAGGGAACGGCACGACACGCTGCGCCTCTTCCACAGTTTTGTACGTGCCCTCTAAGGGACGCGCCACCACGCCCGGTGGCAGGTTGAACATGTCGGGCGTGATGCGAGGATTAATTTCCAGTCGCGTAATCTCCGTGCGCAATGCAGGGGCGTTCGGGTGCATTGTGACCTCGCGCCTGAGAATCACCCCGGTTTCTTTGTCGATCCAGAGCGATACCGATGCGGGGAACGGTTCGCGTCGTTCGGGCGATACGCCACGCGGTGGTTTGGGGCGTGCAAGGCTCAAACGCAACAACACACAGGTACGCCCGTTAAGCGTCGTCTCGACGGGCGGTTCAGACTGCACTATGCCCGCCTGAATGAGTTCAATTGCCGTTTGCAATAGCAGATTGCCCGGCAGCGGCATCCGAGACAGTTCGAGCGCCTCCTTGTCGCTGGGACGGTATACCAGCCAGCGTCCTTCGCGAAAAATCAGAATCTCGCCCCTTCGTTCCGGCGGGGCAAGGATCTCGATGCGCTCGCTGCGTGCGCCCTGACGCCAAAACCGCTCCTCGATGCGGCGCACCGAGCGTCCCGCCTGAATTTCCGTGATACGCACGCCG
Source organism: Fimbriimonadales bacterium (assembly GCA_026416065.1). GTDB lineage: Bacteria > Armatimonadota > Fimbriimonadia > Fimbriimonadales > GBS-DC > GBS-DC. The sequence continues at coordinate 1,690 of JAOAFW010000432.1, read as the reverse complement.
GCGATGACCAAACTGCTTTCTGCCTGCTGGGCGCGTTGGAGCCACTGGACAGGACGCTCTTGTGCCCCACCCAGCATCCAGAAAAACACCCAACATAACAGCACGATTCTCATCGCGTATAACCTGTTGTGATGAAGTAATTCGGCGTTGGAGTCGGCGACCAATCCGCCACTTCAAGTTGTTCGTGAATCTCAACCCAGTTTTCGGAGTGCTGTTGCGTGGTAGAAACTTCTGGTGGAAGGGGCGCATCGGACTGCGAGGCGAGCCAGCCCCACCACGCTGCCGCGACGATTAATCCCAGCGCGGGTGCAAGTGCAACACGCTTCCACCAAGCAACCACTGGTTTGGGCGCACGCGCTTGCTGAATCTGAGCGCGTACCTGCTGCCTTATGCGCTCAGGCGCGTGGCGACGCGGCAACCCACGCAGCGCCTGATGCGTTGCCTGAACAACTTCCCACTGACGCTGACAGCGAGGACAAGCCTGCAGGTGCGAGCGCAGTTCCTGTGTCTGCACCGCACTGAGCCGACCTTCCAGCTCATCCCACAGCCAGCGCTCATAACGAGTGCATTTCATTTCGATTCACCTCTTAAGTACACTTCCACATGTTTCTGAATCTGTCCGCGTGCATGGTTCAGACGCGATTTCACCGTGCCGATGGGAATGTTCAGCACACACGCAATTTCTTCATAAGACAGGTTCTCCACATCGTATAGAAGCAAGACGGTACGCAGCTTCGGCGACAGCAAGTCTATTGCGTGTTCCACCACTTGCTGGAGTTCGCGGTTTAGCACACTCTGCATCGGGTCAGGTGTCTGCAAGTCGGGAAACTCCCATTCGCTGGTTTCACCCCCGTCATCTTCCGTCGCAAAGTAAGAAACTGTCTGAACACGTCGCGCTCGCCGACGCTGATGGTCAATACACAAGTTCGTCGCGATACGATAGAGCCACGTGCTTAGACTGGCACGCCCATCGAAGCCGGGCAGTCCCTGATACGCGCGTAGAAACGTCTCCTGAAGCAAGTCTTCCGCGTCTGAGGAATTGCCCACCATGCGCAGGATGTAGCTATACAATCGGTCGGCGTAGAGGTTCATAATCTGCTCGAACGCCGTTTCATCCTGCGCCTGAGCGCGTTCCACAAGCTGTGCTTCAGCAGATAAGGCGTCCAACTCGATGCGTCTCCCCGTATAGGATACCGTATCGCTGCACATTTCAAAAGCATAGACGCACCCGAACTGCGGAAGTTCAGTGAACAGGTTCCTGACCGCTGCTCCCGTCGAGACTATAAAATCTATACCATCTTATTAGAAAAATCTCACAATCTACTTATTTGGCACGAAAGTTGCTGTCACTTTGGACAGGTGTATGTTGTGGCGTATTGTGCGTTCAAGGAGGAGAGATTTTGTCAGAAATTGGCGTCTTGCTGGTGGAAGATGAAAGGATGCTGGACCGCGTGGTGACGGACGCGCTGCGTACCCTTGGGCTTTCGTGTGATACAGCGCATTGCGAAGGGGAGGCGCTTCAACGCCTGCAACAGCGCAACTACGCTCTGATGATTCTGGATCTGCGATTGCAGAGGGGTTCGGGTGTTAATGTACTCCAGCAAGCGCGACAAAGGTTTCCCCATCTACCTGTCATCTTGGTCACAGCCTACACGATGACTGAGGAGGTACAAAGCGCACTGTCCTGGGG
>JAOAFW010000347.1 GCA_026416065.1 Fimbriimonadales bacterium | reverse complement strand
TCGGCGGTTTCGCATCCGCTGGCATCCCGAAAGCCCCGACGATTTCGCAATGATGCGCGAGGTGATTACCCGTCGCCTGCGCGAGGCGCTGGAAGGTGACGAAAAATGGCGCACCCTACCGGATTTGATGCTCATCGATGGGGGTAAGGGACAGCTCAACGCCGCGCTGGAGGCGGTGCATGCGCTAGGCTTTCAGATTCCCGCAGTGGGGCTGGCGAAACGTCACGAACTCATCGTTCTGCCCGACGCCGACGAGCCGCTGGAGCTACCTCGCCATAGCAAGGCGCTGCACCTGCTGCAGCGCGTGCGCGACGAAGCGCACCGGTTCGCCGTGAGCTACCACCGCAAGTTGCGCGACCAGCGCGCCGTCAAATCGCCACTGGACGAGATTCCGGGCGTCGGGCCGCGCCGCAAGCGGATGTTGCTGCGCCTCTTCGGCTCCATCGACCGCATCCGCGCCGCGAGCGTGGAAGAACTCGCTTCCGTGCCGACCATGACGCGCAAACTGGCGCAGCAGGTGCTGGACTACCTGCGCGAGGGCTAACAAGTTCCTGATAAGCCCCCTTGAAATGGCGGCGTGCTGTAGGGTATCATTTCAGGTGCGGGACAGCGGGATTGTCTTCGCTGGGGCGGTAGCTCAGCTGGGAGAGCGCTTGCATGGCATGCAAGAGGTCGGCGGTTCGAATCCGCTCCGCTCCACCACCTTCCGTGCGCGGTTAGCTCAGTGGTAGAGCACTTCCTTGACGTGGAAGGGGTCGGAGGTTCGAATCCTCCACCGCGCACCATTTTCATTCGGGGCGTAGCGCAGTATGGTTAGCGCGCCTGCTTTGGGCGCAGGAGGTCCCCGGTTCGAGTCCGGGCGCCCCGACCAAATCAGTCGCTCAACTTGCAACGCTCCCCGAAAACCTCGAGTCATTAACTCTCGCAAGGGAGGTTCGCAGCTGTTTGGGGGCTCCCCTGCAAAGGAGGCTATACGATGAGACGCTCGATGAAGCGAGGGCTGCGAAGCATCCTTATCCCGATGCTCACTGTGGGACTTTGCAGTACTTTACTACTGCTCGCGGCAGCTCAGGATGCGACTGCCGAGACACGTGACTTTCGCGCCAACCGTGACGGACTGCCTGTTAGCGCGACAACTGAGTTCTTCAACATGGGTTCAAACCCTGACCTTACGAATACCGCTCACCATGAACTGTTGCATGCGATCGGTTTTACAGTCGTATATGATCGATTCCGCAACCATGTTCGCAATCGGAATGACAACACAGGAAGACGAAACTTCCTGCGTGACCCGGGCGACCCTAACACGCTGCTGGCAATCTTGACGCCCCCGGATCGTGGTACTCACGTCGATCCCAACGAGACCGTAAACAACTTTAACCAGGCGAACAGTATCATGCGACCCGATCAGGTAGTTGGTCAGCGAATGAGCAATTTCGAACGCGATATCCTCAACGCTGCCTTTGGTTGGAATGGAAGGAACCTGCGCATCAATGTGGAGTTCCGAGGTACCTGGACGGACAATCAGCGGGCGGCGATTGATGATGCCGTGCGAGCAGCGCAGCGCCTCTTCAACAGCGATGGCACAGGTCACAAGTTCACGTGGACAGTAATACCCGAACCGAGCAGTATGGCGGTGCTGGCTATCGGAATCGCGGTGTCTTCTTGCCTCGCACGCCGAAAGCATCGAAAAGCGTCCCAAACCCCATCTGCCTGAGACTGCCCTAAGCGGGATGCGCCTGCCTTTCATAACGCAGGGCAGGCGCATCCACTGCCCAATAGGGAGCGAATTTGTAAGGATGTATACTATACGGGTATGGGAACGGCTTGGGGAATCTCTAATCATTGCCTTTGCAACGGGGATATTAGCCCGATCAGGAGGTCAGCATGCATGACGGGGCTCAACCATCCACGCCACAACCGTTTGAACGCCTCACGGTGGCGCAACTGGTTCGTTTGCTGAGTTCGAAGGACGGCAGGGAGCGCGCGGCTGCCACAAAAGAACTCTTTCGCCGGGGACGCCGAATCGCGCCCGATCTACGCAAGGCGGGGGCGAAGCCGATAGCGACCGTTAGCCCTCCTCGTCTGGATGTCGTCTACAGTCTGATCCAAGGGTTGCCTCAGGGGAATTACAGAACCGATTCGTTTGGCTTGCATATGGAACCCAAGACCTCTCGTGAAGAAGTGGAGGCTTTGGGTGAAAAGTACAGTTTCGTCCTTCCACCCGAGGAACCGTTCGATACGCGCTATGCCCCCAACTGCTATGTGCGTCTCAGGCGGGGGGTTCAGCTTGAGGCTATCCTGCGCGCGTTATTGTCGAACGAGCCGAAAGTGGTTACGGTCAACTTGAACTACTACGAGCGCTAATCTACTCGCGGCGTCTACTTGCGGGTGCGTTGTTTGGCGTCCACAATCACACCATCGAAAATCGCCACGTTCGATTTCACTTTACAATCGCGTCCGACGACGCAGCGCACCAGCATCGTGTCGCGCATTACGGTCGCGCCATCCCACAGGATGCTCTCCTGTACCACCGCGCCTTCTTCCACCACACAGCCTTCGCCAATCACACTGTTCTCCAGCACGCGCGCGCCCGATTCGATACGCGCCCCTGAGCCAATCAGCACGGGATAGCCAATCTCGGCATCGTCGGCGATTTGCACCTCCTCGCCAATCCAGACGAACTTGCGCTGTTCAGGGTAGGGCATCTGAATCTGCACACGCCCCGCCAGCGCGTCCCAGTGCGCCTGCTGGTAGGTCTTCAAATTCCCCACATCCTTCCAGTAGCTGGAGGTCAGAAAACCGTAGAGGGGGAGCTTGCGCTCGATAAGCAGCGGCAGGAGATTCTTGCCGAACCCGTAGGGCGCGCCCCGCGGAATCAACTCCAGCGCGTCAGGCTCCAGCACA
>JAOAFW010000321.1 GCA_026416065.1 Fimbriimonadales bacterium | reverse complement strand
CCCTTGCCAGAGCCAGAATGCGTACACCAACAGCCCGTTCCACAGTGCAACCAGAAACTCCAGCCCCCACGCGCCCATCAGCTCCGCTGGCTGGAGCAGAATCGGCACATCGTATAGCGCAACGCTCCAGTGCCCCCACACAAACGCGAACGGTCCCAGTCCGCGCAGGTACTGCGTAAACGCCCATGCGCCTGCCGCGCCCAGAATACCCAGCAAACTGCGCGACATCTGCGACGCAAGCAGCCCGAACAGCCCCCCAAACAGCGCGCATAGCCCTGCTGTGAGTATCAGCCCCACCACGCCCAGAAACAGGCTCTCGGTTTGCAGGCGGATTAGGTAAATCAGCGGATGCCCCAGCGTCAGGTAGTAAACAAAGCTCCACAGCCAGCCGTAGCCAAAGCCCACGCGGGCGCGTGTGTGCAGCACCAGCGCAAACAACGGCGCAGGGGCAATCAGAATCAGCCACGATGCCCCCAACGGCGGATGGGCAAGACCACTCAGAAGGGCGGAGACGATCAAGACAAGAAGCCCATACTTCGGCTGCAGGCGATATGCCTGCAGCCGAGCTTTGCTCAGTGCTTCCACTTAATCGTGCAGCCTACAGGCGGCACATGCGAGACGTGCGGGATGTCGCGTTCCAGCAGGCTCAGAATCGCCTCCCGCACATACTCGTGGAGCACCTGGCTGGGGTTTTCCCAGTTGTCGTCGAAGCGACCGTGATATTTGAGGTCGCGCTCCTCGTCGAACACGAAGAACTCGGGCGTGCGCGAAGCGTGGTAGGCATGCGCCACTGCCTGAGTCTCGTCAAATAGGTAGGGGAACGGGTAGCCCTTCTCCTGCGCCACCTTCTGCATGTTCTCGAAGCTGTCTTCGGGGTACTGGGTTGGGTCGTTCGAGTTGATGGCGACGAAAGCAGCGCGGTCGCCCAGCTCCTGAGCGAGTTTAATCACGCGCTCCTCGTACGCCTTTACATAGGGGCAGTGGTTGCACCAGAAAAACAGCACCAGCACTGGCTTGTCTGCGAAGTCTTTCAGTGAATAGGTCTTGCCGTCCACGCCAGCCAGACTAAAATCATACGCCGATTGACCGATTTCCATACGCCTCAACCTCCTTCTGTGGTTCGGATCGCCTCACGCAGCATGCTCAGCGAGGGCAGGGGCGAGAGGCGTCCGTCTTCGCGTAGGAACGCGCGGCAGGTCAGGCGGTAGGGCAAATTGGGTTGGGGTTGCAGCTCGCGCCCGTCGATGCGTATCGTGGGCGAGCCGATGAAGTGATACGCTTCTGCCTGTGCCTGCGTGTCGATGCGGATCACCTCCACCTCTGCCGTTGCGCTCTCCTGCGCGAGCGCTTCATAAATCAACTCCAGCGCGCGCTCGTGAGAGGGGCACTCGGGATAGTAGAGTAGTTCAATTCGCATCGTCGCGCCTCCGTAGTTATTTTACCTGACGGTCGGGCAGTTCGCGACGCGCGGGCTTGAACATCTGCAGCATTCGATTCGTCACCAGAAAACCGCCCACCACATTAATCGTGGCGAAAATCACAGCAAGCGTGCCCAGCACCGCGCTCGGTGTAGTGTGCTGCGCCCCCGCCGACAATATCGCGCCGATAATCGTGATGCCCGAGATGGCGTTGGAACCGGACATCAGAGGGGTGTGCAGCGTGGGAGGCACTTTGGTAATCACCTCGAACCCCACAAAAATCGCCAGCACGAAGACCGTCAGCGCCGCCACGAAGGTTTCCATACTCTATAGGATTCCCTGCGTTCGTCGGCGAGACGCCGACGCTACGCAGGGCGATGTCGTCGGCGGGGACGCCGACGCTACGGAGAACGCTCTGTCGTTGGCGAGACGCCGACGCTACAAAAAAAAGCCCCCGCAAACGCGGGGGCGATTGGTCTCACCTTGAGTTGCTGGCTCAAGCCGTCTCGTGCGCGCGTAGCACGACGCGCAGATCCCCATGGACGGTCTCCAGCGCGAGGGTTCCCGTTCCATCGCCAGCAACGCCAGTATATGAACGCCGATCCGACACGACCTCACGACACTCCAGAGCGCACTCGATGTCGCCTGCGGTATTGTGCATCTGCACGCGGCAGTCATTTCCGTCCGGCGCCTGAACCAAGATATCGCCTTTCACTGTGGTTAGACGCACCTCGCCCCGAATCGGCTCTAATGAGTCCAGCTGAATATCGCCGCGCACCGTCTCTACCTTAAGATTACGGACGACGATGCGTTCCGTTTCGGTGTCGCCGTTCGTGGCTTGAATGGTCACGCTATCCACTTGCAGGTCGCGCAGGGTCGTGTCTCCGTTGACCACTGTGATTGCCACCCGCTCGCCCTGCATGTCTTGAATGAGAATATCGCCGTTGACGGTCTCCAGCTTCGCGTTGCCCTGAACATGGCGCAGGGTCATGTCGCCGTGCGGGGTGCGTAAGTCAAGGTCGCCGTCCAGTTTCTCGATCTCGATATCGCCTTTGCGCTCCGTGCGCACGTGTAGGTTGACCTGGCGGGGGATTTGTAGTTTCAGGTTCACTTTCTGCCGCAGGTCGCCTTCGAGTTGCGGCGCAGTGATGCGCACGCCGTTCTCGGTCTGCTCCACGGTCAGGCTATAAGTCGTTTTTGCCTGTTCGATGCTTTGCAGGTCGGCTCCCCGCAGGCGGATGTCGGCTTCGACCCGTCCCCCGTCGAAACCGCCTACGATGTGGATATCGCCTGCGGGGAGTTCGATGGACAGCGAATGTCCCCCAGCAATCGCAAGGTCCATCGTCTGCTGCAAGTCGGCTTCGTATTTGCCCCACCGCCCCAAGGACCAGTCGCCGCGTTCCAGTTCCTCTAAGGTTTTGCGCAGTTCCTCCATGCTGCGCTGCGTTTGTTCGCGCACGCTTTGCCCGATTTGCTCCCAGTTCACACTACGCACGGCTTGACCTGTGGCTTTGACCGCTTCCTCCGCCGCGCGCAGGATCTGGTCGAACAGCCCGCGCCCCGGTTGGGTGCTGCCATTGCCGTTGGACGCCGTGTTCTCACCCTGCGACGCGCTCGGCTCCGGCGCAGGCGCAACTTCATAGAGCGCGTCGATCAGGTCTGCCGCCTCTTCAGGCGTCACGGTACCCTGTTGCATCAGGTTCAGTATTCGAATCAGCGTTTCCTGTCGGTTGCTCATCTATGTCCTCCTTCATCGCAAACTGCGCAGCTTACGCGCTGCTTCCTCGGCAGTGATTTGACCATGCTCCAGCAGGTCTAAAATCTCCCGCCGCTGCTCCGCAAGATAGCCATTTTGATCCTGAGCTGTAGTTGGGGTCAGCCCCAGCGCCAGCAGCAAAGCATCCAGCTTGTTGCGCGCGGTGGGGTAGCTGATGCCCAGTTCGCGTTCCACACCCGCCAGCATCCCGCGATTGCGCAAAAAAACTTCCAAAAATTCCAGCTGCTCATTATCGAGCTGACTAAAGCGGTTCGGCAGGAATTGCCCTTGCACACTCGAACCGCAGTCTTCGCAGGTCACCTGCGTAATGACGAGTTTCCCGCTGCAAAGAGGGCAGCGCGTCGGTTGGGCATACCGCTTTTTCATAATGCGTTGCATGATACCCGACGGGTTTCAAAAAAGTCAAGTCTTGCCCCATCAAAAATGAGAATTTCTCAAATTGGGATTGGAATCCCGACATGATTCAGGGAACTGTTGTCGGTGCTCACAGTCTTAACGGAGCCGAGCTTCGCGACGCTGGCGGACACTTTTGTTGTTTTCGTTGTTCCGTGCCCTGCCGGGGATACCAGCTTGTTAATGGATCGGATTGCCCCCTTGACGCGCGAGTTAACCAGCGGGTATAATACTCGCGTCTAAGGAAGGCGAAGGAGACGCGCATCAGTGGAGGAACAGCTGAACGGTTTCTGGGTTCTCACACAAACGGGCATCGCTGCGGAAATCGCGCCGCCCGTTTTTTCGGTGCTATCAGGAATTGCGGCGCTGGCGCTTCTGGTGTTTGCTTTCGCCGCGACCCGTAGTATGCAGAAACGCCCCGGACGCCTGCAAAACCTTGCGGAAATCATCTATGAATTCTTTGACAACCTTGCCGTGAGCGTTGTGGGCGAGCACGGGCGTAAATATGTGCCCCTCGCAGGCACGATTTTTCTCTTCATTCTCTTCAGCAACTTGATGGGCTTGATCCCGCCCGGAATCGCCCCCACTGCGAGCCTGAACACCACGATTGCGCTCGCGCTTATCGTGATTGTTTACGTGCAATATGAGGGCATTCGGGCGCGTGGAATCGGCGGCTACTTGAAGCACTTCGCGCGTTGGGGCGAGGTGCCGGTGCTACTTTCGCCGCTGCTGTTCGTCATCGAAATCGTCAGTGAGTTAGCCAAACCCGTTTCGCTCTCGATTCGTCTGTATGCGAACATGTTCGGTAAGGAGCAGGTCACAATGGCGCTGATTACCGCGCTGGCGATGCCGATTTTCAAAGCAATCTATTTGCCCTTGCCGATCCAGTTCCCTGTGATGCTACTGGGACTGTTGGTCGCGTTTGTGCAGGCGTTCGTGTTCTCGATTCTGACGCTTATCTATCTATCGCTGGCGACGGAGCATCACGAGGAACATCACGGCGAGCATGCGCATGCGCATTAAGATTTCCTCTCAATAGAGAGGAGAACCTCCGCACGGAAACGCGGAGCACACTGACTAAACAAGGAGGAAAGAACGATGGAAGTAGGTACAGGTCTCTATCTGATGGGTCTCGCATTGGCAGTTGGACTGGGTCTGCCGCTGGCGGTTATCGGCGCAGGCTTAGGTCAAGGGCGCGCGGTTGCAGGCGCGATGGAAGGCATGGCGCGACAGCCTGAAATGGCAGGACGCATTCAAACCGGTATGATTATCGGTCTGGCGTTTATCGAGTCGCTTGTGCTGTTCTCGTTCGTCATCTTCTTCCTGCTGCAGGGACGCTTGCCCACCGTCGGTCAGTAAATGATTGGTCGGGGGCGGCGCGGTCTGCCCCCGAGGAGGATTACAGGCGATGTTCGATATCTACGCGCATCTACCGAACCTGATAGCGGCAGCAGAAGGCGAGGGCGGCGGCTTGCTCAAGCTGCTCGGAATCGACTTCAATATCCTGATTATCCAGCTGGTTGGTTTCCTGCTGCTGCTGTGGGTGATGACCAAGTTCTTCTGGAAGCCGCTCGGCGCGATGCTGGAGGCGCGTCGGCAGGACATCAACGCCACCTACGACAAGATCGAAGCCGACCGCCGCGCGATGGAGCAACTGCGCAGCGAGTACGAGGCGCGCCTGGCGCAAATCGAAGCCGAAGCGCGCGAGCGCATCCAGCAAGCCGTCGGCGAGGCGCAGCAACTGCGCGACCAAATCGTCGCCGATGCACGCCGACAGGCAGACGATCTCGTCGCCCGCGCACAGGAGCAGGCGAAACTGGAAAGCGAGAAACTACGCAGCGAACTACAGACCTATGTCGCCGAACTGACGCTGCGCACAACCGAACGCCTGTTGCGTGAGGAGATGACCGACGAACGCCACCGCAAACTGGTGCAGGAGTTCATTCAGACGGCGGAGGTGCGCTAAATGGTCGATATTCGCGTCGCCCGACGGTACGCCCGTGCGCTGTTCGAAGTCGCGCTGAAGCAAGAGC
>JAOAFW010000316.1 GCA_026416065.1 Fimbriimonadales bacterium | reverse complement strand
CGCATTACATCCGCAGGCGCGGCTTGTCCTGTCCAACGCTCGAACGCCAGCGCGCCCTGATACACCAGCATGCCCAGCCCGTCGACGGTTCGCAGCCCGCGCGCCTGCGCCGCCTGCAGGAAGCGCGTCTGCAACGGGCGGTATACCAAGTCGCACGCCCACGCCGCATCGGGCAGCGCGTCCCAATCGATGGGCGGGCTGGAGTCGGCGTCGGGCGTCATTCCCAGCGCGGTGCAGTTCACCACCCCGCCCACTTGGGGCAGCAGGGGGCGCAGGGCGTCCAGAGTCATCGCAACGGGCGTCGCCTGGAACGCCGCCGCCAGCGTTTCGGCGCGTTCGGGCGTGCGGTTCGCTATGATGAGGCGGCAGTTTTGCTTATGTAGTGCATACGCCACTGCACGCGCTGCGCCGCCCGCGCCCAGAATCAGCACGGTCTGGTTAGCAGGCTCCACGCCGCCCTCGCGCAACGCCCGGAGGAAGCCCTCCGCGTCGGTGTTGTCGCCTATCAGCCGCGCGCCATCCCAAAACAGCGTGTTCACTGCGCCAATCTGCCGCGCCACGTCGATCAGCCCGTCCAACATAGGGGCGATGGCTTCCTTGTGTGGAATCGTAAGGTTCAGCCCTTGAATCTTCAGTCCGCGCATACCCGCCACTGCATTAGGCAGTGCATCGGGCGACACCTCGAACGCCAGGTAGACCCAGTTCAGCCCCAGATGCTCAAACGCCGCGTTGTGCATCGCGGGCGAAAGCGAATGGCGCACAGGATAGCCCAGCACGCCTGTGGTCAAGGTAAAGGCATCGATGCGCTTCATCGTGCTTCTCATAACTTCCCAAGTGCGAGCCTATCAGTCTTTCTTGAGGCTCACGATTAAGCTTTCGGCGTACAGGCGCGTCTCGCGGTCAGGGTCGTTTTGGGCAGCCCAACGGAGCAGCTCCATCACTGAGGGGGCTTTGGATGCGTGCGTGTGTAGCGCGTCCAGTAGGGCGCGACGCAGGTCTTTGTCAGGCTCTTGCTCCAAGTATCGGCGCAGTGATTGGAGGGCGGCGTTGCTGGGCGTTCGGTACTGGAACGCGCTGATTGCCTCCTGCTTTACCAGCCGCGACTCGTCGGTACGCAGCCGTTCCAGAAGTAGCGACTCTACGCCCGGGAGCGTCAAGAAGCGTAGCGCGCCTGTAGCAGCAGCACGGATGCTCTCGTTCGGCGCGTTCAGGTATGCCTGGATTGTCGGTAGAGTGTCGTTCAGTCCCAGATTACCCAACGCCAAGAGCCAAACCTCGCGTTCCGAATCGTTAGTGGAGCGTTCCAGCTGGCGGGTCATCCACGCGCCCAATCGCCGTGTGCGGGTGGGTTCCGTTTCGCGCAGGCGGTAGCCCACGCTGCCCAACGCCAAGCGAGCAGGGTTCGCGAAGGCGGAGTTATCGGCTTGCGCTAACTCTTGCAAAGCGACTTCTGTGGGTTCTGTGGGGTTCTCGATTAGGGCGAAGTTGGGCATCAGCAGCGCGTAGGCGTCTGCGTCGCCACGATGGCGATAGAGGCGCGCCAGTTGAGTCAATGCGGCTTGCGCAGGCGCGTGCCCTGCCTCGCGTAGCGCGGTGAGTAGCACCTGCGCTTGCGGGCTGCGAATGTCCGACGCTGCAATTTGAAGCATGAGCCGACCGCTCAGTTCAGGCTGTAGTCGCACGAGCGCAGTCCACGGCGGCATCAGCGCTGCAACCTGCTCAAAGGGCGCGTCGGGGGGCAGTTGCGCCAGTTTGCGCTGCAGGCTCTCCAGCGTTTCGTTGCCCAGCGCTTGCTGGTCAGCCAGGCGTTGCTGAGCAACCGTAGGTGCGCGGTCGGGAATGCGCAAACTTTCGGGTTTCGCCGCCAGCGGACGATAGCGCGTGCGCCACGCCTGCAGGCGCGCGGCGTCCACACGGCGCGTCTCACGCCATAGAAAACGCACCGTGGTCGTCTCACTCGCGAGCAGTTTAGCGTTCGCAAGCGATTGGGTCTGG
>JAOAFW010000107.1 GCA_026416065.1 Fimbriimonadales bacterium | reverse complement strand
GAACTGCTACATCGTGCAGTGCGCAGCAACGCGCGAAACTGTCGTGATTGACCCCGGGCTGGAGCCGGAACGCATTATCGAACGCCTGCACGCGCTGGGCGACCCGCCTGTCGTCGCCCTTTTAGCCACGCATGGACATTTTGACCATGTAGTGGGCGTGCGCGCCCTGAAGCAATATACCAATGCGCCCTTCTGGATCTCTCAAGAGGAGTGGGAACTCTGGGCGCAGTTTGCGCATGAACATCCCATTTATCTGAGCCTGCCGCCGACGGAACCTGTGCCTGAACCGGATCGATTCCTGCGCGAAGGCGAACAGTTTGCCGTCGGCGCATTGCATTTTGAAGTGCTTGCGCTGCGGGGGCATGCTCCCGACCACATCGGCTTCTTGTTGAAAAACACGCAGCCGATGCGCCTGTTCTGTGGCGATGCGATTTTCGCGGGTAGCGTCGGACGCACCGACATCCCCCACGCAGACCCGAATATCTTGCGGGAACATCTACACACGCGTGTGTTGAACCTGCCGGATGATACGATTTTGCATCCCGGGCACGGACCCGACACCACCGTTGGTGTGGAGCGGGCGACTAATCCCTACTTATAAGGAGAACAGCAATGCCGCATATCGGATTGCAACTTTACACCTTGCGCGACGACCTGAAAGCCGACTTTGAGGGAACTGTCCGCGCCGTTGCACAGATGGGTTATGAATACATCGAGACAACGGGCTTCATGGGCGAGCATAGCCCGGTGATGCAACAACTCTTGCAGGAAACCGGGCTGAAAATCGCGGGGCTGGGATTCGACCTGAATACCCTGGAAACCGAGCCAGCGCGCGTCATTGACGCTTGCCGTGAATGGAACGCCCACTACGCCGTGACCTTCTGGATTGACGAGGCTGAGCGTCAAAGCGCGGACGATTGGAAGCGTATCGCGGAGCGATTCAATCGAATCGGTGAGTCGCTTTCGTTGGGGAGCGTACCGTTCCTGTATCACGTGCACGGATACGAATTCACTGTGTATAACGGCAAACGCGCCATCGATATTCTGATGGAGAGCACCGACCCACGCTACTTCAGTCTGGAGCCGGACACCTACTGGGTGGAATATGGGGGCGTAGACGCTCGAGCGTTCTGCGAGCAGTACGCCGACCGCATTCGCGCCCTGCACTTGAAAGACTACATCAGCAAGCCCGAAATGCACGATATCGAAGTGGGCGAGGGCGCCATCGATATGCGCGGGATTGTGAACCTCGCGCTGCAGCACGGCTGGCAATGGCTGATTATCGAACAGGAGCGCTATATCCGCACTCCGCTGGAGAGCGCAGCGCGCTGTTTGCAGAATGTGAAACAACTCGTCCAAAACCTTTAGCAGGAGGTATAATCTCAACGACGAATCCCCACTATGGAACAATCGAGAGGGATGATTTCTATGTTCGCGTTGAACTTCTATACGGATTTGTACGAGGATATGCTGCGTTCCCTGCGCAAAACGGCGACGATTCGATTGGGCGACAAGTCACGCAAATATAGCGCGGGGCAAATTGTGTGGATTACTGTGGGTCCACGCTTTGGCAAGCGCAAGCGACTATTTACGGCGATTTTAGACCGCGTGGAAGTCAAGCCGATCGCAGACCTGAGCCCACGCGATATCGAGCGCGAGAATCCGGAGTTTCGCACGGTCGAAGACGTCATCGCGCTGCTGGAGCGGATATACGACCGCCCCGTCACGATGGACGATCTGGTTACGGTCATCTACTTCTCACCCGTTGAAGAGGGCTGAGCTTTTGGTATCCAGACTTTGCCGAGCGCGCGCATCTTGCCAGATTCGCTCAGCACGGCGTCGACCGCTAATCCGTCGTAAAGTCCCAAGTCGCGCTCAACATCGATTATTGGGTTCAAGAACTGACGGAGCAAGTTAGCGGATTCCGGGGGTAGGTTCGCACCCTCGATTTGAATTTCCACTTCGGCAAGGTCCAGATAGCGTCCCTCGCGTGGGGTGAGCTTGCCGACGGCACGGAACCGTACCTCGCCGACAAACAGCGCGGCAACGCCCTGCACAACGGTCTGCCCCGGCGTAATGCGCACCTCAACCTCTCGGAGGTAAGGGGCGTATTTGCGCACGATATAGGCGGCGAGATCGGTCTCGTTCACGACAATCTCGCATGCCCCGACGCCTGTTGCGCTCAGGCGGAAAATGCGCTTCGTGATTGCCAGTTGTTTGTCGTAGCAGATGCGCGGGATGATTGCGGTTGCGCTTGCGGCGCGCAGTCCGCGCAGGTTCGCGTTCTCCATACGCAGCACGAACTGTTCAATAAGCCCCGATTGAGGACGCTCTGGTTCCAGCGTGAAGGGCAATCCGTCCAGAGTGAAGTTTTTTGCATGCACGGTCAGTGTGCGGAGGCGTCCCTGAACCAGCCCGTCGACGCCGTCAGGTTCCAGCTTGACCCGGATATCGCCGCCGCCGATGCGTTGCTGGATTTCCCGCGCCGCCGTTTTCTCGATTTCGCGGAGTGCGCCGCGTCCCAGGGTGAGCGCAATCGCAAAAATCGCCAGCCACTCACGCCTCAACGCGCTCCCTCCAGCCGATCCAGTTCCTTACGGATGTCTTCGTTCATCGGGAAGTTCTCGCGCATCAGGCGCAACAGTTCTAACGCACGGTAGCGTTGTCCCGCCATTTCCAGATACCGTGCGAGTTTCAGCCCCGTAGAGATGTCGTCGGGCGCCGCCTGATACAACGCCTGCAGCGCCAGGATTGCGTCGACGGTGGAGCCGTATTGTTCGGCGTGCATCGTCCATTTGCGCAGCAGGCTGATGTCTCGTGGGGCGAGTTTGGCGATGCGCGAATAGACGCCCAGCATCGCTTGGTGGCGTCCCAGTGCGTTGAGCAGTCCCAGTTGGAGATTCAGCAGGGTCAAATCGTCGGGTTTCTGGCGCAGGCGTTGCTGTACCAGCGCGAGCGCGTCCTCCGTTTTGCCCTCGCGTCGGAGCAGTTCCACATAGGCTTTGAGCGGCTCGTGTCCGGGCGTGTCGCGTTGCGCCAGTTCCTGTATGAACGCACGGTACTGTCCCTCGCGCTGCATTTCGGTTGCAAGGCGTTCGAGGGCGGGGTAGAGGCTAAGGTCGTCGGGGTTGATGCGGAGCGCACGAACAAGGGTATCCCACGCTGCTGCCTGTTGCCCCTGCTGAATCTGGATTTGGGCGATGTGGTACAGCGTCCAGGTATCTTTGGGGTCTAAAGCGTGAGCGCGCTGATAGGCTTGCAGCGCGTCGCCGGGGCGTTGGAGCGTCTCGTAGATTACGCCCAGCAGTTTGTGAATCTGCGGGTTGTTCGGCTCGCGTTTCAGAGCGTCCTGGAAGAGTGCAAGCGCTTCCTCACCCTTGCCCGCCTGGAGCATTTCACTTGCCAGAAACGGCAGGAACCGTCCGCCGTGGCGCTGCGCCATCTGTTTGAGGAACTCGATGGCTTCGTCGTTGCGCCCCTGTTCTCGATATAGCGTGAGCAGACTGGAGAAAGCGAGGGGATGCGGTGTCTCACCCAGAGTCATGCGTCGATAGATATCGACTGCGGGTTCAGTCTGATTCAGTTTCTGGTACATCGCCGCTGCACCCAGCAATGCGATGTCGTTTTGGGGGTCTTGTTCCAGCACTTTCAGGTAGAGTTCGAGGGCTTGCTGGGCGTCGCTGCGCTTCTCAGCAAGGCGCGCTTTGCCCATCAACGCGACGACTTCATTCGGGGATTGCTGCAGCAGCTGGTCGTACAATCGGGCGGCTTCCTCTTCGCGTCCCTGCCGTGTGAGGAACTGCGCGTATTCGCGTACAAACTCCGTCTGATTGGGGAACCTCTGGAGCAGTTGCTTGTACTCTTCTTCGGCGAGCTTGGGGTTGTTATTGCGTTCGTAGAGGCGCGCCAGTTGCAGGACGGGGCGAGGGTCGTCGGGCAGATTGTTTGCCCAGTTGCGCAGGAACGGCGTGATTTCGGTTTCGACTTCTTGAGCGAGCAACGCCTGCAGCTGCCCCTCGTAGGCGCGGGCGTTCTTGGGCATCAGTTTCAGCACCTGTGCGAACTGCTCGCGCGCCTTACCATATTGCTTCAGGTTCAGGTTGCAGTGTGCGATTTCAGTGAGGATTTCCAGATAAAGGGGGTCGCCCGGCGAAGTCAGGTCTAACGCCGCACCCAGGTGCACGAGCGCTTCGTTGTACCGTTCTTGGCGCATCAGGATCAACCCCGCGCCGATATGTGCGTCGGGGTTGCGCGGGTAGACCTTTGTGATGTGGCGGAAGTCCGCCAGCGCGGCGTCTAAGTTTCCTGTGCGCTGATAGAGGTACGCGCGTTTGAGGCGCGTGGGCAGGTCATCCGGCTCGCGTTTGAGCGATTCGCCATACGCGCGGATAGCGTATTCGGGCAGTTCACGCGCTTCGTAGGTCATGCCCAGTGATTTCCAGCCGGTGGTGTAGTTGGGCTGGAGTTCGACGGCGCGTTTGAGGTGTCGTTCGGCGAGGTCGTAGCGTCGGAGCTGATACGCCGCGATGCCGAGATTATAGTGGATACGGAAATCGTTCGGTCGGGTTTTGAGGGCTTGCTGAAACTTCTCGATGGCGACTCCCCATTCGCCCTGCAGGGAGGCAAGCGCGCCCTCCAACACGGGCAGCTCCGGCTCCTTTGGGAACCGGTCGCGCAGCATCCGCAAGTACCCCTTCGCGTCGCCCAGACGATTCATATCCAGACATAGTCGCGCCAGTTCCACCAGTGGCTTGGGGTCTTTTGGATTCAGTTCCGCCGCGCGACGCAGATGGGTGAGTGCTTTCTGGTTCTGATTCTGCAGTCGGTAGACCAGCCCCAGATTGAGGTGTGCTGGTGCGAAGTTGGGCTGCTTCTGCGTGATTTCTCGGAACAGCGGCTCCGCCTCGCGGAGTTTGCCCTGCGCCGCCAACTGAAGAGCGCGTTCGAACCGCTGTTGAAACTCTTTGGGAAGCGTCGCCTGCGCAAAAAGGAATGCTGTCATCAACCCCAGTCCAGCCAAGAACCAACCGCGTAGTCGCATCGTGGGTGAGTATACCCGCTGCATGAGGGAACCCTTGACAACCTTCCGATGGTATGGTATAATAAATGTTGCGAGGCGGAGGGTTGCCTGAGTGGTCGAAAGGGGCCGCCTGCTAAGCGGTTGTAGGGAGGTTAAGCTCCCTACCCTGGGTTCGAATCCCAGACCCTCCGCCAGATTTTTTAATTGGCAATGAGAGACTCCGCGCAATACGCATGGTGGCTGCTGATTTTCCTCTTTACCCTACTCATCGTTGGGAACACTGCGATTTTCTGGTCTTTATTCCGGTCTCCCACCTCTCGAGGTTTGAGCGGTAGCAATCAGCGGATGGGTGTGGAGTTTCAGGCGCGCTATGCGCTGGCGATGGAGCAGCTGGGGCTGGGTAGAACCGTGTCGGAACAGGTGCTGGAGGGCGCGCTGGAGGGTCTGGATAACGCCTATGCGCCTTATGAAGCCACTCTCTATCGGGCGATATTAGAGAGCGCGTTTAAGACGGGTGATGCCCGCAAGACGCTTCAAGCCCTACCCGATTTGCCGTCCGAATCGTTATCGCCCACCGAGCGTCGCTGGCAGGCAATGCGGTGGCAAGAGGTGTTTAGCAAGTCGCTCAAACCCGAACAGGTTCCCTTGTTGTTGGAAACGCTGCCGGGCGCGCCCTCGCCGTTTGCCGATGAGTTGCTGAAACTTGCGCTCTATCAACGTGCAGGCGACGCGACGCAGGCGAACGCCCTCAAGCAGTCGCTCGGGCGTACTGCCGCCTGGTCGGTGGTTCTGCTGGGGGCAATATTTGGCATTGTGGGCTTCGCAGGGCTGGCGGGGATTGTGGTGCTCATCTGGTATGCCTTGACCAATCCCGCGCTACCGGCACGCCCCGCGCCCGACGATTCACCCTTTGTGTATGACCCTCTGCTGTGGGCGCTGGCGATTTTCTTGCTGGTGATGTTGAACGCCTCGGCGCTCAATCCCATGCTGCGTGGCTGGGGCGTAGACGCCTCGAGTGCGGTGTATCTGCTGGCAGTGCTGTTGCCCTTGATGTTTCTGGCATCGTTGCGGGATCAGCCTGATGCGCTGGGGCAGATTCGCTGGTTCACACGCGGCTGGTGGAAACAGCTGGGGGTCGGACTGATGGGCTACGCGGCGTATGTGCCGTTTCTAATTCTGTTGCTGGTGCTCACGATCCTGGTCGCTCCTGCCTTGCCTGCCGAGCAGACCAATCCTGTGGGCGAGCGTGTGGCGGAAAGCAAAACAAACTTGGAGTGGCTCTGGACTTTTGTGCAAGTGGTGGTACTTGCGCCGATTATCGAGGAGTTCGTGTTTCGCGGGGTGCTGTTCAAGGTGCTCTGGCAGCGCACGGGACAGGTATGGCTCAGTGCGCTGGTAAGCGGGTATCTGTTTGCCGTGATTCATCCCCAGTTTCTGGGCGGAATCTTTCCGATTACCGTGTTAGGTACGATACTGGCGTTGGTCTACGCGCACACGCGCTCGCTGTTGCCGTGCATTATTATTCATGCGATTAATAATGGGCTGATTACGCTGATGTTGTGGGCGGTGGCGGGGTAGAGGGGGGATCCCTTTGCAATCGATTATCGGGACGCGCGATGTTTCGGTTGCAGTCTCGACCTACCGCAACGACTCCGTGAGCAGCGGGGGCTGTTCGACCGGGATTAGCCGATAATCGGGTTCACCACGCGCCCGAACACGTCGGTCAGTCGGAAGTTGCGTCCCTGATACCAGTAGGTCAAGCGCGTGTGGTCGATGCCCATCAGGTGCAAAATGGTGGCGTGCAGGTCATGCACGTGCACCGGATTCTCGGTAACGGAGTAGCCGAGTTCGTCCGTTGCGCCATAAACTGTACCTGCTTTCACGCCGCCGCCCGCCATCCAGATGGTGAAGGCGCGCGGGTGATGGTCACGCCCCAGGTAAGTAGAGCCGCCACGTCCCTCGTTCATCGGGGTACGTCCGAACTCGCCACCCCAGATGACCAGAGTGTCGTCCAGCAGCCCGCGCTGCTTAAGATCGATTACCAGTGCGGCACTCGCCTGATCCACCTCTCGGCACAGTTGGGGTAGCCCCTTGGTAATGCTATCTACTTCGCCGGAGCCGTGATGATCCCAGCCTCTGTGATAGAGTTGCACGAACCGCACGCCGCGCTCTACGAGTCGACGCGCCAGTAGGCAGTTGTTCGCGAACGATGGCTTGCCCGGTGTTGTGCCGTACAGCTGGTGAATATGCTCTGGCTCTTTGCTGATATCCATTAGCTCGGGCACGCTGCTTTGCATGCGGTACGCCAGCTCGTAGTTAGCGATGCGCGTTTCAATCTCGGGATCACCGACTTGCTCTTGTTTGAGGCGGTTAAGTTCGTTGGCAGTTTCAATCACTGCACGGCGCGCCTCCGGGTCGACGCCATCAGGGTTGGAGAGGTACAGCACAGGGTCGCCCTGTTTGCGGAATTCCACGCCCTGATACACAGTCGGCAAGAACCCACTGCTCCAGCAGGCGTGTCCACCGTCAGGACGGTTCGCGCCTGAAATCAACACCACAAAGCCCGGCAGGTCTTGATTCTCGGTGCCCAACCCGTAGGTGAGCCAGCTGCCCATGCTCGGGCGTCCGGGGAGCTGATGCCCCGTATTCATAAAAATCTGGGCTGGTGCGTGGTTGAACTGGTCGGTCTGCATCGAGCGGATGATGCAGAGCTCATCAACAATCTGCGCGGTATGAGGTAACAGTTCGGACACCTCAATGCCCGATTGACCGTGCCGTTGAAACTTATAGGGCGAGCCGAGCAGTGTGGGCGTGCCCTTGATAAACGCGAACCGCTCGCCCTTCAGCAGGCTTTCAGGACAGGGCTGCCCATGATACTGCTGTAGCGTCGGCTTGGGGTCGAGCAGATCAATCTGCGAGGGCGCGCCCGCCATAAACAGGAAAATGATTCGTTTCGCGCGCGGCTTGAAATGAGGTTGTCTGGGCGCAAGCGGATTTGACCGACTCGATGCGAACAGGGTCTGTTGCATCAGGGCGTTGAGCGCGAGCGCGCCAATCCCATAGCCGCACACTTTGAAAAAGTAGCGGCGCGTCATCTGCTGCAGTTCGTTCTGGCTCGGCTTCTCGGATTTCATCGCGCTACTCCTGTGTAAGGATAGATACACATGATTTCCTTATTTTCCTGCTTTTGGGCGCGTATGTAGGAGCCTGTTTGACAACTCCACTGCGTCGCGCCGGAGTCCTGACGGCGGTGCCTGGGCGTGGCTTAGGTATCTTGCCATAGTGCGTAGACCGGGCTGCCCGTGCTACCTCGCCAGCTCCTGTAGCAGGTGTGCGTATTTTTCTGCCACCACACGCCGCTTGACTTTGAGGGTAGGCGTCAGCTCGCCACTTTCAATGGTGAACGGCTTAGCGATCAGGCGAAAGCCTTTCACCCGCTGGAAGTCTGCCAGTTCGCGGTTCACGCGCTCCAGCTCTTGGCGGAAGCGTTTCTGAACGGCGTCGTGGTTAAGCAGGGCGTCGGCGTCGGTCGCCTCGATGCCCTCCTGCTTGGCGAAGTCGCGCAGGGCGTCCATGTTGGGCACAATGAGCGCGACAGGTGCGCTCATGCCGTCCCCATACACCACCGCTTCCTGAACCAGCTCGCTTTGTTTCAGGAGGTTCTCGATGGGCTGCGGGGCAACATTTTTGCCGTTCGCCAGCACGATAATATCCTTCTTGCGGTCGGTGATGTACAGGTAGCCGTCTTTGTCCATGTAGCCCACATCGCCCGTGTGGAACCAGCCGTCGGGGTCGATGGCAGCGGCGGTCGCTTCGGGCTTTTTGTAGTAGCCAAGCATGATGTTTGGTCCGCGTGCAAGGATTTCACCGTCTTCAGCGATTCGGATCTCCACGCCGCGAATGGGCTTGCCCACGCTGCCGAATCGTGGGGCGTTCGGCGGGTTCACAGTCAGCACGGGGCTGGTCTCGGTCAATCCATAGCCTTCCAGTATCAGGATGCCGAAAGCGTGGAAGAACTCGGCAACCTCTTTGGGCAGCGCCGCGCCGCCCGAAACGAAGTAGCGCAGCCTGCCGCCCACGCGCTCGCGGATTTTGGAAGCCACCAGTTTATCCAGAATCGCGTGCTGAATTTTCACGCCGAGCGGGGCGCTTTTGCCCTCGCGCCAGCACTGAGAATAGACTTTCCCCACTTCCAGCATCCGATAGAACAGTTTCTGACGCAGCGGGGGCATCTGGCGCACGGAGGCGAGAATGCGATCCATCACCGACGCGTAGAAGCGTGGCACGCCCAGCATCAGCGTCGGCTTAACCTCCTGCATATCGTTGGCGAGGGTGAACAGGCTCTCAGCGTAGGCGATAGTTAGCCCTGCGTAAATCGGCAAAAAGTGCCCACCCATCCGCTCGAACACGTGCGATAGTGGCAGGAACGACAAGAATAGATCCGTCGGCTTCCAGTCGATAAGTTCCAGCACCGCCTCGATGTTGCTGATGAGATTGCCGTGCGTGAGCATCGCGCCTTTTGGCTCGCCTGTTGTGCCCGAAGTGTAGATAAAGGTGATGATATCGTCGGGCTGACTTGCCTGCACGAGGCTCTGCAGCTCGCTCTCGGTCAGCGCGCCAGGCTGATTGAGCACCTGCTCGAAGGTGGGCGTGTCGCTCACATCTTTGGAGTCGATCACAATCATCTGCAGGTTCAGTCCCGAGCCTTCGATTCCCTCGCACGCCTTACGCAGCTGCTTCTTATCGCTGACCACCAGCACTTTCGGTTCGGAGTCGCTAAGGATCTCCAGCACCTGCGCGGCGGTGAGGGTAGGGTAAATAGGTACAGTGATTCCGCCCAGACAGAGCGTCGCCCAGTCTGCGATTGCCCATTCGGGGCAGTTTTCCGAGAGGATCGCTACGCGGTCGCCCTTGCGCACGCCTAATTCGTGCAACGCACGGGCGAAGGCATAAACGCGCCTACCCAGCTCATGGTAGGTGATAGGGCGAAATTGCTTTTCGCGTTTCACCAGTATCGCGGGTTTCTCGGCGTGCTGCTCCACGCTGCGCCAGAGCGCCTTACTTAAAGTGTCGACAGCCATTGTTTTTGCTCCACAGGAAGGATTCGGGATGAGTAGAGCGATTCCTGCTGTAAGAGACCGCTCAGGGACTCAGGGAACGATTTGGATTGATCGAATCTCTTACTCACAGGTAGCTGACAGATTTTGAGAGGGAAACTGACCGAGAGTAGCCCAAACGGAGACGACTTAACTCTCGAGCAACTTATTACTCTTTCCACGCCCGCACCATCACGAACTCCCTTATCTCGACGCGTCGTCGGGCGTCTACCTCCGCTTGGCGCGCGAGAATCAGCTCCTCTTGGGGCAGGGGGGGTGGATGGTGGGGCGACGCGCCCATCGCAATTGCGCGGCTCATGGCGTACACGCGCTCGCAAAGCGGGTAGTAGGGCAACTGCTCAATCCGCGTGAAGCCGACTTCTTGAAGCAGGCGTGTGAGCGAACGGTAGGTGAACACCACCAGATGGCGTGGGATGTCCAGCCCGACCCAGTTCTCGCGATAACGAGCGTGCCCCTGCGCGTCCAGGTTGGGCGTCTCTATCCAGAGCCAGTCGCCCGGCTTGAGCAGGCGATAGCACGCCTGTAGCGTGGCGCGCGGGGAATGCACATGCTCAATCACATGGTTCATCGTGATTCCGTCGAAGGCCTCGCGCTCGGTTTCCAGCACTTCCAGCCCGCCGAGATGGACGGTCAGCCCGCGGGCGCGTGCTGTCTCGACGGCTTGGGGGTCGGGTTCCACGCCGGCGGCATGCCATCCCGCGCGTGTGGCGAATTCCAGAAAATCGCCGTTGCCGCAGCCCACATCGAGTAGCCTGCCCTTCGGTTGCTTGGGCAGGTGGCGTCCCCCCGCGTCCAGCAGCGCGCGATAGTCGGGCATCAGCATCGCGACCAGCACCCCCAGAATGCTCGCAGGGCGTTCTTGCATGCCAAACCTGTAGTTCCGATAGCCGTTGCCCAGCAGGCGGCGCAGCTTGCCCAACAGGCTCAACTGCTCATAGGCGGGCGGCGTCGAGTGGGCGTGCGTGTAATACTCCTCGTACAGCCTGCCGACAGTTTCAGGCGTCGGGCGCGGGTTGAAATAGCCCGAACCGCACGCCTCACAGCGATAGAAAGTCCACTCGCCAGGTGTGTTGGGGTACACCTTGTCGCGCAGGTGGGAGTCTGTCTCTTATACACATCTGACGCTGCCGACGAGCGA
>JAOAFW010000148.1 GCA_026416065.1 Fimbriimonadales bacterium | reverse complement strand
GGCTCGGAGATGTGTATAAGAGACAGGCCCAAGGCGTTCCCCCTGTCGAAGTATGTCGCGCTGGATTTGGAGCGGTGCATCCAGTGCGGGCGCTGTGTGCGCTTCACCGAAGAGGTGTCGGGCGACTCACAACTCGGCTTCCTGTTCCGTGGAGCGCAAACGCAGCCGCATACCTTCCAGCTGACCGAGTTCACCAGTCGGTTCAGTGGGAATGTGATCGAAATCTGCCCTGTCGGTGCGCTCACCAGCCGCACCTACCGCTTCCGCGCCCGACCGTGGGACATCACCACCCAGAAGACCGTCTGCACGATGTGTTCCAACGGCTGCAATCTGTATGTGGACAGCCGCTCGGGCAAAGTGGTGCGCATCAACGCCCGCGAAAACCCGCAGGTGAACGAGACCTGGACCTGCGACAAGGGCAAGTTCGAGCAGACCTATATGCACGCTCCCGACCGCATCCTGCAGCCGATGGTACGGCGCGGCAAGGAGTGGGAACCGATTCGCTGGGGCGACGCCTACGACCTGCTGCTGGAACGCTGGCGCGCGCTGAACGGCAACGGGCGCGCCGTCGCGGGGCTGGCAGGACATCGGCTCAGCAACGAGTCGCTCTACCTGTTCCAGAAACTGCTGCGCGGCGCGTTCCAGACGAATAACATTGACCATCGCCTCACCCGCTATCAGGGCGAGTTGACCGCGCCGCCCGTGCAAAACGAGTATCGCGACCTCGAAGCGGCGTCGCTGGTGTTCGTGTTCGGCTCCGACCTGGTGGATGAACAGCCGATGGTGTTCCTGCGGGCGCGTAAGGCGAATCGGCATCACGGCGTGCAATCCATCGTCGCGTATCCTGTCGCCAACGCGGTGGAGGAGTTCGCAACGCACAGCCTGCGCTATCGTCCGGGCAGCGAGGACGCCCTGCTCAAGGGATTGCTGTACGCGCTGCTGGATATGCTGCCCCAGCCGCCCGCCGACGCCGAGTGGCTCAAAGCCCGCCTGAGCGACTGCACACCTGCATGGACACAAGACCAGACGGGCGTGCTCGCTGAGACCTTGCTCGCCGCCGCGCGCCAGATTGCCGAATCGCCCAGCATGGTCATTCTGACAGGCGAGAAGGTGTGGAACCACCCGCGCGCCAGCGAGGTGATTGAGCTGCTGCAGGCGTTGAATCGTGTCACGGGCAACGACGCGCGCGAGGAAGGCGGCTTGAACCTGATGCCCACCGGTGCAAATCAGCAGGGCGCGCTGGAACTGGGCATTGTACCGCACCTGCTGCCGGGCTACGCCCGTGTGGACGATGCCGCAGCGCGAGCGCGATTCGAGCAGGCGTGGGGCATGCCCCTGCCCGCCGAAGCAGGACTGCCTACCGACGCCCTCTTTCAGGCGTGTCTGCAGGGCGAGGTGCAGATGCTCTACATCGCGGGCGCAGACCCTGTGAGCGAGCATTACGAGCCGACACTAACGGAACGCGCCCTGCGCGCCTGCGAGTTCGTGGTCGGGCAGGACATCCGCATGACCGAAACCGCCCGCTACGCCGACTTGCTGCTGCCCACCTGCCCGTTCACCGAGTACGAGGGCACTTTCACCAACTGGGAGCGGCGCGTGCAGCGGTTCTGGCAGGCGCACCCGCCGCAGGGCGA
>JAOAFW010000121.1 GCA_026416065.1 Fimbriimonadales bacterium | reverse complement strand
CGTTCAAAGACCCACGCGCCACCGTCATTTTTGACGACGCCCGCAAAATCATCCCGCAGTACCAAAACCACTTCGATGTGATTGTGTCCGACCTGACCGACCCGCTGGAGGCAGGTCCGTCGCAGTACCTGTTCACGCGCGAGTTCTACCAGATGATTTACGACGCGCTGACCGAAGACGGGGTATTAACCGTGCAATCGGGCGCAGGCGACCCGCTCTACCCGTATCTGTACGGCTGCATCGCGCGCACGCTGCAGGAGGTGTTCCCCATCGTGCGTCCCTACTGGTGCTTCGTGGCGTCGTTCATGTTGCCGTGGGGCTTTATTCTGGCGTCCAAGAAGCATGACCCGCTGGAGATCCCGCGCGAGGAAATCGCACGGCGCATCGAGCAGCGGAATGTGCAGGGCTTGCGCTACTACGACCCCGGCACCCACTATGGGATGTTCGGAATCCCGCCCTATTTGCGTGATGTGATTAGCAAGGCGCGGGTGCTAACCGACGCACAGCCGTTCCTGTGGGAAGCGTAGCGCAAATATTCCCGTCTGTACCGTGTGGCTTGGACGCTCGTGTCCAAGCCACAAACCGCTTTGACCGAGTGGATTAAGCAGTACGCCCGCGCTTTGGGGTTTGACTTAGTGGGGGTTGCGCCTGCGCAATCGCCGCCGCACGCCGATTCGTTCCTGCTCTGGCTGGCGCACGGCTACGCGGGCACGATGGACTATTTGGAACGCACCGCCCACCTGCGCATCAATCCCGCGGAACTTTTACCCGACGCCCGCAGCGCGGTGGTAGTGGGGCTCAACTATACCCCTGCCGAATTGCCTGAAACCGATTACCGCATCGCCCGCTACGCGCTCGGCGACGATTATCATACCGTGATTCGTGAAAAGCTGGAGACGCTGCTTGGCACAATCCAGTCCATCGAGCCGTCCGCGCACGGGCGCGTGTGCGTTGACTCCGCGCCCGTGCTGGAGCGCGACCTCGCAATGCTCGCTGGGCTGGGCTGGTACGGCAAAAACACCTGCCTGATTAACACCCGTCGTGGCTCCTACTTCTTTATCGGCGTGCTGCTCCTCACGCTGGAACTGGAGTACGATTCGCCCGCGCAAGGGGGCTGTGGAACCTGTCGGCTATGTCTCGACGCCTGCCCGACGGGGGCGTTGGTGGAGCCGTACCAACTGGACGCCCGCAAGTGCATCAGCTACCTGACCATCGAACTGCGCGACGCGATTCCCCAACCGTATCGGGAACCGATAGGCGAATGGCTGTTCGGGTGCGACATCTGTCAGGAGGTATGCCCCTTCAATCGCCCACGCGACTATCAGCCGTTGCGAGCGCGCCCGACCCATGAGCCGCGCCTGCAGCCTCGCCCACTGCCCCAACTGACCGAAATCCTGCAGATGAGCGAGTCTGAGTTCGCCGAACGATTTCGGGGGAGCGCAGTCAAACGCGCGAAGTGGCGCGGCTTAGTACGCAACGCGCTGATTGTGGCGGGCAACAAACACGACCCCACCCTGCGCCCGCTGGTTGAGCGGTTCCTGCACCACGAGGACGCCCTCCTGCGTGAGGCGGCGGCATGGGCGTTAGAGAAGTTAACACCCGCTACCGAAGTTAAACAACACAATCAGTAAGTCGGCGTCATCCACGACGCTATCGCCGTTTACATCCGCCGCGCCACCAGAGCCGCCAAAGGCAAACAGCACTTGCAGTAAATCGGCATCATCGACGCAGCCGTTGCCGTCTACATCCCCTGCGCGACGAAACGGTGTATCTGTTGTCCAAACTGGTCCGGCGGGGCTGCCTCCGTAGCGCAGTTGCCCGTGGCTGGGACCGCCTGGCGCGTCGGAGCTGTCCAGAATCGCCGTACCTGCGCCCTCATCGAAGTGGTACAGTGCAGCAGTCGCACTATCCGAAGCAAACGGTTGTGCTGGCGGCGTGAAGTTGCCCGAATAGCGCAGCGTGGTGGACAGACGCACCTCGTCCAGATAGCCGCTATACGAAGGGTAAGCATTACGATCGAAATCGTGTTTTTCCGCACCGAACACCAGAAACGGGTCGCTAAAATCACAGGGTCCGTAGCAACACCACGAACAGGGAACGCCGTTGTCAGGATAGGAAATGTCGCCGTTCGGTCCGTCGCCATGCGCCTCCAAGATGCCATCCACATAAAGCCACATGTAGCCGTCCGAGCGACGGCGTTGTACGGCAATATGATGCCAACGTCCATCCAGCACATACGAGGTCCCACAGAGTGTGAAGTCGCCTGTACCATTCCCACTCACACCAAATACAATCCGCCCCCCTGCCACAGAAATCCCGAATTTCCGATCCTGTCCAAACCGATCACGGTCGATAAGGATGTTCCCATAAATCCAGTTCACATTCCACCCGCAGTTGACAGGGGGCGCGGGATTATCGGCGGCGTCTGCCTTCATCCAGAATTCAATCGTAAAGTCTGTCGCGCCGATGTCAGCAGGCGGACCGGGCAGGTTATTCGTTGGGTCGTCAATGCGAATCTTCACGCGGTCGATATCGTTCACGCCATTGCCAAAAAAGCGCAGCGAGTAGCCCTGTGCATTCACCAGGCAACCCATAAGCGTCGATATGCTCAAACACAGCAGGATACGGTACATGGGCGTCTCTCCGTTCTATAGGTGGATTATAGCACAGTTTTAGCCAATGCGCCGTCCCACGGATTTACTTGATTTTCAACCCCACGCGCCACTCTTTCTGGAGCAACGGGAAGCCCTCCGCCTCGCGTTTCTCAAGGTGTTTCAGACAGCAGGCGCGGGAGAGCGTGCGTATCCGCTGGATGTAGCTCGCTCGCTCGGTAACGGAGATGCTGCCCCGCGCGTCCAGCAGGTTGAAGATATGCGAACACTTCAGCGCGAGGTCGAACGCAGGATGCACATAGCCCAACTCGGCGATGCGCGCGCTCTCTTTTTCGTACATTTCAAAGAGCTGGAACAGCATTGCAGTATCGGCATGTTCGAAGTTGTAGTAGTTATGCTCCAGCTCCGACTGGAAGTCCACATCTTTGTAGGTCACGCCGCGGCTCCACTCCAGCTCCCACACGCTGTTTTTCTTTTGGAGCAGCATGGCGAGCCGTTCGGGTCCGTAGGTGATTTCGGCGCACACAGGGTCGCACTCGATGCCGCCCACCTGCTGGAAGTAGGTGAACTGCGTGATTTCCGTGCCGTTGAGCCACACTTCCCAGCCGACGCCCGACGCGCCCAGCGTGGGGGCTTCCCAGTCGTCCTCCACGAGGCGGATGTCGTGTTCGGCGGGGTTAATGCCCACAGCCCGCAGGCTCTCTAAGTACACATCCACCACATCGTCGGGCGAGGGCTTGAGAATCACCTGATATTGATAGTAATGCTGCAGGCGCATCGGGTTGCGGGCGTAGCGTCCGTCGGCGGGGCGACGGCTGGGCTGCACATAC
>JAOAFW010000008.1 GCA_026416065.1 Fimbriimonadales bacterium | reverse complement strand
GAGAAAAAGAGAACCGAAGGCTTTACCTCCGTGTCCTCTGTGCCCTCTGTGGTGAACTGCTTCCAAGAAACCGAACTTGGTCCTCTGCCCGCGCACTGGAAGGTGGTGCGCCTGGGGGAGGTGGTAGTGTTCGAGCGAGGCATATCGTGGTCAAAGCGAGAAGAGTCCAAGTTAGGAGTAGGGATCGTGGGAATACCGAACATCCGAGATGGTAAGGTGGACTTGTCGCCGCGGGCATTCATCTCTAAGCGTGTCTCTCCAGATAAGATGCTCCACGAGGGCGACATTCTGCTGGTAGGCTCAAGCGGGAGTATCGATAATGTGGGGCGTGTTGGTGTAGTGGAAGAGGCTCCTACGGTTCCCACAACCTATGCTTCCTTCACTGTCCGCGCACGGGCAATCGCAGATGCTGTGGATCAGCAGTTCTTGGCGTACTTGTTGAGCAGTGAAAGAGTGCCTTTCTCTCAGTTTGCTAAGCGTGCAGCGGATGGCAAATATAACCTGCAAGTGCAGCAACTTAGAGACTATGCTCTAGCT
The DNA here is from genome assembly GCA_026416065.1 of Fimbriimonadales bacterium. Classification (GTDB taxonomy): domain Bacteria; phylum Armatimonadota; class Fimbriimonadia; order Fimbriimonadales; family GBS-DC; genus GBS-DC. Next base: position 5,162 of record JAOAFW010000008.1, on the reverse strand, counting down.
CTCCCCCCGCTGGAAGAGCAACGCGCGATTGCCTCGATTCTCAAGGCGGTGGACGCCAAGATAGCGGCGGAGCGGGCGCGGCGCGACGCGCTGGAGACGCTGTTCAAAACCCTGCTGCACGAGTTGATGACGGGCAAGCGGCGTGCGCCCTGTGAGGTAAACTCAAGCGCGGCGAATCGGGAGTAGAATAGTGCTACAGCGTTGGACGGCGGTTAGTTTAGTTGAGCAGCTTCGCGAGGGGCGCACGCAGCCGATGCTTCTTGAGTGTGCATCGGAAAACAACCAATCGGCGCAGAAGGTTGTGAAGGCGGTAGGGTTGCCCGAAGTAACGCAACGCACCTTAGTCTGTGAACTGTTGGGCAATCTGATAGCGCGGGCGGTTGGCGTTGTTACAGCAGAACCGTGTCTGGTGGAGATTCCAAACGCCGTAGCGCAGCAGCTAAGCCGTTCCACGGCATGCCCTATCCTCGCAGGATGGGCTGTGGGGTGCGAGTACCTGACGAACACCCAAGCGTGGAAAAGCGTCAAGCAGCTTTCTCAGAAGCAGCAAGCGCAGGCGTTTCGCCTGTTTGCGTTCGATATGCTGGCTCAGAACGCCGACCGACGCCCTGAGAAACCGAATTGTGGCTTCACTGCTTCAAGCGACTTGTGGGCGTATGACTTCGATCTGTGCTTTGCGCACTGTTTCGTGCCCCTCCTGGGCGGCTCGGATGTATTAGAAACGCTAGCAAAACAACATCTGCTTTATTCCACGCTGAAAGGGCAGACGCACGACTGGCAAGGGCTGAAACACGCTTTGCAGCAAATCGGAACATCATGGTGGAGCGAGGTGTTGTATAATTTACCTGAGAGCTGGCGCAGCGATGCAGAGCGAGTCCGTGACTCCGTGTTGCAGGTTGTCGGGGACGCCGACAATTGGCTGCAGAGCTTGCGGAGGTGGCTGATGTGAGCGAGCAAGCGTTTAGTTATGTAGTGATCCAGTATCGGCGTGCGCCTGGTTTTGGCGAGGCGTTGAATATCGGCGTGGTCGCCTACGCGCCCGAAACAGGCGAGATTGCGGCGCGGCTGGAACGCTCCTACCGTCGTTTGAGCAGTGCGTTCGAGGGGTTCAACGGCGAAATGTACTTATCAGCGCTCGATGCCTTCGAGGCGGGGCTGAAAGCGCTGCAAGCGCAGGTGCGCGATAATCTCTATGCGGAGGAGCAGCGCGCCCGCTTTGAGAACGCCGAGCAGATTGTGCGCGCGGTCTGGGCGGATTGGGGGCTGAGCTTCGGGATTGCGCCCCTGCGCTACGGAGTCGCACGCGGGAGCCTGCAACAACAAGTCGACGCGCTGTTTGAGGCGTTCGTGCGAGCGCAGGCTCCCCGCGAGGACGAACACGGGCGACGCGATGACAGCGAGGTCTGGCGCGCTTTCGAGCGCGCTCTGCGCGCACAGTCGTACCTAATCCCCACGCAGCGCGTGGAGCTGGGTTCTAAACGCATCGAGTTCGAACACGCCTTTCGCAACGGTAAACTGCACTTGATTGAACCCGTGTCGCTGGATTATGCGAAGCCTGCTAGCATGGAAAACAAAACCTTTCGGGTGCTGGGCAAAGTGTTTTCCGTGCGCGAAGTGCAAGAGGTAGGAACGATACTGGTGCTCGTGGGAGCGCCGCGCCGCGAGGAGAACCATCCGCGCTATCGCGAAATGGTGGAAATGATGCGTGAGCAACGCCCGCACGAAGGCTTTGAAGTGGTCGAGGAGGCTGAACTAGAGCGGCGAGTAGACGAAATCGCTCGCAAACTGAGCCTGCCTCGCGGAGCAACCGACGATGCTCACTGAACGCGCGACCGTACAGAACCCCATTCTGCGCTACGCCCAAGAGGTGGGCTGGCACTATCTTGCGCCTGAAGACGCGCTCGCCCTGCGCGGAGGCGAGGAGCAGCCTATCCTGCGCCGTGTGTTTGTTGAGAAACTGCAGCTGCTCAACCCGAACGCCATCGACAGCGTGCAGACGGCAGAGGAGGTGCTGGAGCGACTGATTCGCATCCCCGCTAATATCGAGGGCAACCTGCAGGCGTGGGAATACCTGCGCGGGCTAAAGACGGTGTTTGTGCATGCCGAGCGGCGCGAGCGCAACCTGCGCCTGCTGGATTTAGAGAACCCCACCGCGAACGCCCTGCATGTAACAGACGAGTTCCGCTTTCGCAGCGGCGCCGTGCGCATTCGCGCCGATGTGGTGTTCTGCGTCAACGGCATCCCCGTGCTGCTGATAGAAACCAAAGCCGCCTCACGAATAGAGGGCATCGCCGAAGCCTTAGACCAAGTGCGCCGCTACCACGAGCAAGCCCCCGACCTGATGGTGCATGCGCAACTCGCCGCGCTGACGCATTTGGTGCAGTTCTTCTACGGACCCACTTGGGCGCTGTCGCGCAAGACGCTGCTGAACTGGCGCGACGAGTGCGCAGGAGGCGACTTCGAGACGCTGGTCAAGAGTTTCATTGCGCCCTCGCGCCTGCTGCGCGTGCTGACCGAGTACATCATCTTCCCGCGGCGGGATGGCGAGTTGACCAAAGTGGTGCTGCGCCCGCACCAAATCCGCGCCGCCGAGCGCGTGGTGGGGCGCGTGCGCGACCCCCAAAAGAGACGAGGACTGGTGTGGCATACCCAAGGCTCAGGCAAAACCTACACGATGATTACCGTCGCCCGCCTGCTGCTGGAAGACCCTCGCCTGCAAAACCCCACCGTGCTGATGATTGTCGACCGCAACGAGCTGCAGCAGCAACTGTTCCAGAACTTGGAGTCTGTGGGCTTTGGGCATGTGGAGGTGGCGCGCTCCAAAAAGCACCTGTACGACCTGCTGCGGCGCGACACGCGCGGGCTGATTGTCTCAATGATCCACAAGTTCGACGATATGCCCGCGGACTTGAACCCCCGCGCCAACATCATCGTGTTGATTGACGAGGCGCACCGCACCACAGGGGGCGATTTGGGCAACTACCTGATGGGCGCGCTGCCGAACGCCACCTTTATCGGCTTCACTGGCACGCCGATCGACAAAACCAAACACGGCAAAGGCACTTTCAAAATCTTCGGCGCGGACGACGAGCGCGGCTACTTGGATAAGTATTCCATCGCCGAATCGATTCAGGACGGCACGACTGTGCCCTTGCACTATCAACTTGCGCCGAACAACCTGCTGGCAGACCGAGAGGCGATGGAGCGCGAGTTCTGGCAGTTAGCGGAGCTGGAAGGCGTGGCGGATGTGGAGGAGCTGAACCGCGTGCTGGAGCGCGCCGTGACGCTGACCAACATGCTCAAGAACCGCGACCGTGTGGACAAAATCGCCCAGTTTGTGGCAGGGCATTTCCAAAAGTATGTGCAGCCCAGCGGCTACAAGGCGTTTCTGGTGGCGGTGGATCGCGAGGCGTGCGTGTTTTACAAAGAGGCGCTGGATAAGTACTTGCCGCCCGACTGGAGCGCGGTGGTGATTAGCCCTGCGCACAACGACCCCGCGCACCTGCGCCAACACCACCTCAGCGAGGAGCAGGAGCGCCAGATTCGCGTGAACTTCCGCAAGCCCGACACGCCCCCACACATTCTCATCGTCACCGAAAAGCTGCTCACGGGCTACGACGCGCCAATCCTGTACTGCATGTACATGGACAAGCCGATGCGCGACCATGTGCTGTTGCAGGCGATTGCCCGCGTGAACCGCCCCTACGAAAGCGATTCAGGGCAACGCAAGACCACAGGGCTGATTGTGGACTTCGTGGCGGTGTTCGAGAACCTGGAGCGCGCTTTGGCGTTCGACTCGCAGGAAGTCAGCGGCGTGATTGAGGGGCTGGAGGTGCTCCAGAAGCGGTTCGAGCAGCTGATGGCGCACGGGCGTCACGAGTACCTTGAGATAGGCGCAGGGCTGTCGGGCGATAAGCAGCTGGAGGCGTACCTGCACGCCTTGCGCGACCGCGCGCAGCGCGAAGAGTTCTACCGCTACATCCGCGAACTGCAGGAGATTTACGAGATTCTCTCGCCCGATGCGTTCCTGCGCCCGTTTCTGGAAGATTACCAGCAGCTGCTCGCGATTTATCGCGCCCTGCGTGAGGCATACGAGCCGCATATCGATGTAGACCGCTCGTTTCTGCGCAAGACAGCGGAGCTGGTGCAGCGCCATAGCCACACCGACCTCATCCGTGAGCCAAGCGCCACCTATGAGCTGGGCGCAACCGCCCTGCAAGCGCTGCTACGCGAAGACCGCCCCACTACCGTCAAGGTGTTCAACCTGCTCAAGCAGATCCACGCGCTGGTGATGGCTCAGGGCGAGCAGTCGCCATATCTGGTTCCGATTGGCGAGCGGGCGGAGCAAATCCGTAAACGATTCGAGGAGGCGCAGCTGCAAGCCGAGCAGGCTTTGGAGGAACTGGAGAACCTCACCGAGCAGCTGTGTCGCGCCCAGCAGGAACAGCGCAACAGTCCCCTCGATCCCGCCGTGTATGCCGTGATGGTGGAGCTGCGCCTGCAGGGCTATGAGGCAGCGCAAGCATACTGCCTTGTCGAACAGCTACAAGCGTTGCTACAGGAATACCCCCACTGGGCGGCTCGCAAAGACCATGAACGCGCACTGCGAATCCAGTTGTATGTGGCAATCCGCGACTGCTTAGGCACGGACGAGGTAGTCGCTTTAGCCCAGCGAGTTCTGGAACTGCTACGGAGGGCAACCAACGCATGAGAAAGCACGAACAACCTGCTTGGCAACCGCTGGAGCAGACCGTGCCTGCGGAGGTGTTTCTGGCGGAGGTGAACTACTGGGCGCGTCGGTTGGAAGTGACGCCGCGCGAGGTGCGCCTGCAATATATGAAGCGCAAATGGGCGAGCTGCTCCACGCGCGGCAGGCTCACTTTCTGCACCGAGCTGCTACGCCAGCCCGCCGCCTTCCGACGCGAGGTGATTGTGCATGAGCTGCTGCACCTCAAACTGGGGCACGGCTCGCACGGCAAACTGTTTCGGGCGCTGATGCAGGCTTATCTAAACCAGTAAGGTGGGGTGCGATGGCGTCCCCGCCATCGTACCGCTTGGGGTTAGACCATCTCGAACAGTCCCGCTGCGCCCATGCCGCCGCCGACGCACATGCTCACCACGCCCCACTTGCCGCCGCGCTTGCGCAGCGCGTTCAGCAAGGT
>JAOAFW010000422.1 GCA_026416065.1 Fimbriimonadales bacterium | reverse complement strand
GCGCAGTATACCCTATCCCTTGACAGCGTTGTCAAGGGTTTCGAGGGGTCAATTGTTAAATTTGCCCCTAAATCTGGGGATATTCCGACAGATTGAGGTCAACAGGTACTATAGATTGTGAGGGTTATCCTAATACCACATCCAGATAGAGCATCACCATCAGCCCTGCCATCAAGCCGAAGGTCGCCCAGCGTTCGTGCCCTTTGCGATGGGTTTCGGGCACGATTTCATCGCTGATGATGTAGAGCATCGCGCCAGCAGCGAAGCCCATCGCATAGGGCACGAGGGGTGCAAACAGGTAGACCAGCGCCGCGCCCAGCACCGCCATTGGCAGTTCAATAAGCCCCGAACGCCCTGCCACAAACACAGCGTAGAACCGCTTGCCGAAACCCGCTGCCGCTGCGCCGAGCGCGACGGCGAGACCTTCGGGGATATTCTGTGCGCCAATTGCCATCATTAGCAGGACGCCTTCCCGGAAGTGTCCGCCGCCGAACGCCACGCCTACCGCCAGCCCCTCAGGGGCGTTGTGCAGCGTAATCGCAATGATGAACAGCCACACGGCGCGTACCCGCTTGCTGTCCAATCCTTCGCGTCCGATGAAGGGGTGTCGATGGGGAATCAGGTGGTCGGCTAAGTCCATCGCGAGCGCGCCCAGCGCGACACCAACAAGCACGGGAATCACGCCGCCACGCTCGATGCCCGGCAAAATCAGGCTGGTGAAGCTGGCAGTGAGCATTACGCCTGCGGCGAAGCCCAACATTCCATCCTGTAGCCGTTGCGAGGGCTGACGCCACAGCAGCACCACCAGCGCACCGAGCAGGTTCATTGCCACAATAACTACGCCTGCGACCAGCCCCTGCGCGATAGGGTGCGCGGGCATCCATGACTGCGCCCAGTCCATAGGAATTACTCTCCCAGCAACGCCTGCAGGTTCAACTCAAAGCCTTCCAGCGCTTTGGAGCGGAACACCTCGCCCGGCTCCGCCACCGTGCGAATCACGTAGCCATCAGGCGTCCACTGTAACTCTTGGATCACGAGCGTCTCGCTATCGATGAGCCAGTACCAGGGGACTTTTGACTCATAGTAATCGCGCAGTTTCTCGACGGTGTCGCGGGTACGGGTGGAGGGCGAGACAACCTCCACCACGAGGTCAGGCGCGCCGCGTACTTTGCCTTCAGGCGTGAGCAGCTCCGCCTCCCGCTCACGGGAGACGAAACTGATGTCCGGGATAACGCCCTTCCCGATAGGCAAGGCGACGTCGACTTCCATCAGCAACGCGCCCAGACGATGGATAAGCGTGTGGCGGCGCGCTTCGTAGGCGGTTGTCAGAACGATATCCTGGTGTTTTCGGCTTGGCGACGCCATCGGAATAAGCCTCCCGAGATCGAGTTCACAGCGCGGCTCTATCTCCGTCTGGAGCCACTCTTCCAGCGTCCAGTGTTCCTTCGCAGGCGCAATTGGCATGGCGCGGCTCATCGTTGTAATTGTACCTTTAGCATCCCGCGCCGAAGTTGAACAGCACCATCAGCAGGTCGGCGTCGTCCACCTGATTGTCGCCGTTCACATCTTCCGCGCGTGCGCCCAACTGCCCGAAGGCAAACAGCACGGCAAGCAGGTCAGCGTCGTCCACACAACCGTCGCCATTCACATCGCCGTTGGTCGCCAGCAGGCGCAGGGGCAGCACCGCTTCGCCGCCGGGCACGCCGTCGCCTGTGGGCAGCCGATTCAGATACTCGCCGTCCAGCGTCAAGCCAGAGTTGCTCGCCGTCACGCTGGGCGCAATCCGCACCGTGTAGGCGTCAGGCTTCAGCGGTTCACGGAGCGTCAGGCGTACCCGTCGCGCGTTCGCGTCGTAAGTGAAGCCGAAGCTCACCGCGCCCTGACTCGCGCCGGTGAGCTGCACTTGCGAGGCGTTGATTGCTACAGGCGTCTGGAAGTAGAGGTCAATCTGGCTCACGGGGCTGGAGACCATTCCCGGCGCAGGGTTCATCTCCACAATCACGGGGGGACCAGGTCGATAGGTCTCTTGTGTGCTTGACCCCTTCAGAATCCACTCGTCGGGGTCAAAGGCGAGGTTTGAGACCGCGCCCGACACGGGAATAACATAGTATTGCGTCTGTGCGCTGTTCCAAAGGCGCAGGTCTTGCGACTGACTGCCGATGGTGGCGCGAATTCCGATGGGCATCGTGTACTGCCCATAACTACTCTGCTGAGTCTGGCGGATAGACATCAGCAAATAGTTCTTGCCGTTCACGGTGGTGGTTGTCCACCCCCATGCGTAGCTGGGCGCGCCCGTGCCGTACACCCAAGGCTGGAAGAACCAGTCCATGTCGCCGCCCCAGACTTCTTCGGCGACCGCCTGAAAATCGGCAGTCGTAACATGGCTGTAAGCAAAGCGCTGGCGATAGCGGGCGAGCAGGTCGAAGAACCGCTCTGTGCCCAGCACCCAGCGCAGGCTGTGCAACACCCACGCACCTTTGCGATAGGCGAAGTTCGAACTGAAAATCGTGTTAACGCTGCTGGTGTCGTAGCGATAAACGCTGCCGTCCAGGCTGCTGGGGCGGCGGTTCAGCATCGCCGTCCGAAGCGCAGCAGGATCACTTGTGCCGTTGCGATACTCCAGCCACAACGCCTCCGAGTAGGTCGCAAACCCCTCGTTCAGCCAGATGTCGTTCCAGGTCGCGCAGGTGACCATATCACCCCACCACTGGTGCGCCAGCTCGTGCGCCGTGAGCGACTCGCCAAACCCGCCCTGACCGCTCATCGTCTGATGCTCCATCCCGCCGCCAAACTGGAACTGGTAGATGCCATAACGCTCCTGAATGAACGGGTATACGCCGTACAGGTCGCTGAATACGCGCAGCATCGACACGCTTCGCTCCCACCCTAAGCGGTTGTCTACAGTGTTATTCTCGGGGTAGATATAGAAGTCCACAGGCATCGTCTGCCCGTTATAGGTAAACGAGCGTGACCAGCTTACATAGTTCGTTGCCGCGAACGCCACCAGATAGGGCGCAATCGGGTAGTTGTGTTGATACCGATAGCGACGGCGGTTGTTCGGCAGGTCTTCGGTGGATTGCAACATCCCGTTCGCCACCGCAAACATATCGCGCGGGGTAATCAGCGTGAAAGTCAGCGTGGCTTTGTCGGTGTTCTCGTCTTTAGCGGGCCACCATGTGTAGGCGTAGTACGGCTGGCTCAGCGTGGCGACAATCACCGCTCCTGATGAGCGCGTGGTGAACTC